>DATMMM010000077.1:0-6484 GCA_035569735.1 Allostellaceae bacterium
CTGCGGCGCGTAGCCCTGCTGCGGCGCGTAGCCCTGCTGCGGCGCGTAGCCCTGCTGCGGTGAGTAGCCCTGTGGCGCATAGCCCGGCTGCGGCGGGTAGTAGTAGTAGGGCGGCGGATAATAATAGGCGGGCGGGTAGTAGTAGGCGGGCCCAAAGAACGGGAACCCAAGGCTCACGAAGACGCGGGCATGGGCGGGTGCGCTCACGACCAGCGCAAACAGCAGAACGGCCAGGAACCGGAGGACGGGACGGGTGCTCATGGTCAGCTCGCTCCAGAGTTCGGTTGAGCAAACGATAAGCCCAGTCCCCGAGGCAATCCAGCCTGACATTGCCACTGCGGATTTTCGTGACAAAGCCGCGGTTTAGTGGTCGGATTCGCGGACTTCCCGGATTGATCGGAGACCGCCATGGAGCAGCAGTACGACCGTACGGCCGAGGATCTCGGCAACGTCGTTGCGCTCGAGCACGTGAATGTGTTCATCCCGGACCAGCAACTCGCCACGGTGTTTTACGTGACCGGGCTCGGCCTCACGCGCGACCCCTACATCATGACCGGCACCGACAATATGTGGATCAATGTCGGGCGCAGTCAGTTCCATATGCCAACCGGCGAGGCCCAGGTGCTGCGCGGACGGGTCGGGATCGTGCTGCCGGACCGCGACGCGCTGCTCAAGCGCCTCACGCGCGTGCGCCGCCCGCTCGAGGGCACGAAATTCGAGGTGCGCGAGCACAATTCCTTCGTCGACGTGACCAGCCCCTGGGGCAACCAGATCCGTTGCCATGAGCCCGAGCCGCGCTTTGGCCGGATCACGCTCGGCATGCCCTACGTCGAGTTCGACGTGCGCCGCGGCATCGCCGACGGCATCGCCCGGTTCTACCGCGACGTGATCGGCACCTTTGCCGAAGCCGGCGAGGACGAGCACGGCCCGCGCGCGCGTGCCTCCGTCGGGCCGAAGCAGGATCTGATTTTCCGCGAGACCGATCGGCCGCTGCCCGACTACGACGGCCATCACATCCAGATCTATCTCGCGGATTTCTCCGGCCCCCATCGCCGCCTGCTGGAGCGTGGCCTGATCACGGAGGAGAGCGATCAGCACCAGTATCGCTTCACTGACATCGTCGATCCCGCCAGCGGCAAGCAGCTCTTCACCGTGGAGCACGAGGTCCGCAGCATGCAGCACCCGCTCTATGCGCGGCCGCTGGTCAATCGCGATCCCGCTCAGACCAATCGCGACTACGCGCAAGGGCGCGACGCCTGGACCTGGTCGGTGCCGCATGATGCCTAGCGGCGTACGGTGATGACGCCGCCACCATTGGAGAGCGCGGCCGCAAGCCGCGCGCGGGCCGCGCCCGGCATTCTCGAGCGCGTTCAGGCGCTGCTGCCGCAGATCGCAGCCTATGCCGACGAGACCGAGCGCGGGCGCCGCATCGCGGCACCGCTGGTCGCGGCCATGCTTGAGGCCGGGCTGTTCCGGATGCTGCTGCCGCGGCCGTTCAACGGCTTCGAGACCGATCCCCTGACCTTCATCACGGCGATCGAGGAGATCGCCAAAGCCGACGCCAGCACGGCCTGGTCGCTCTGCCAGACCGCGGTCTGCGCGATGGTCGCGGCATACCTGCCGCCGGAGGCCGCGATGGAGATCTTCGGGCGCGACCCCAAAGCCGTGCTCGCCTGGGGACCCGGACCCACTGGGCGCGGGGTAGCGGCCTCGGGAGGCTATCGCGTCACCGGCAATTTTGCCTTCGCGAGCGGCGGGCGGCACGCGACCTGGCTGGGTGCGCATGTGCCGGTCTATGAAGCCGATGGGAGCCCCCGCCGCACGCCCGCGGGCGCGCCGGTCGTGCGTACGGTCCTGTTCCCGGCCTCCGCCGCGCCCATGACCGACATCTGGCACGTCGTGGGATTGCGCGGCACCGGGAGCGATGCCTTCGCGGTCAACGATCTCTTCGTGCCGGAGACGCACGCCGCGGGCCGCGACGATCCCGCCGACCGCCGCTACCCGGGCCCGCTCTATACCCTGCCGACCAGCAGCGTCTACGCCTGTGGCTTCGCGAGCCTGGCGCTCGGCGTAGCGCGCGCCCTGCTCGATGCCTTCGTGGCGCTCGCGATGGAAAAGACGCCGCGCGGCTACAAGCACGCGCTGCGCAACAGCGCGGTTACCCAGACCGAGATCGCGGAGGCGGAGGCCAAGCTGCGCGCGGCGCGCCTGTATCTGCGCGGGACGCTCGGCGAAGTCTGGGGTTCGGTCGAGCGGACGAACGCGCTCTCGACCGACCAGCGCATGGCGATGCGGCTCGCGGCCTCGCAGGCCCTCAAGGAAGCGATCGGCGTCGGCGATTTCGCCTACCACGCGGCCGGAGCCACCGCGATTTTCGAGAGCCATCCCTTCGAGCGGCGGTTCCGCGACCTGCACGCCGTCGCCCAGCAGGTCCAGGCTCGCCGGTCACATTTCGAGACGGTCGGCAAATACCTGCTCGACGTCGACTACGATATGACGTTCTTGTAGCTCTCGGCGATCCGCCGAGGACTATTCCACCACGATCAAGTCCCGAGACCAGCGAGTGAGTGGCTCGCTGCCGGTTTCCGTCACGATCACGTTGTCGATGATGCGCGCGCCGATCTTCTCTTCGCCGATGAAGATCGGCGGCTCGATCGAGACCACCATGCCCGCCTGCAGCGTGTCGCGGCTGCCGCCGAACATGTTGACGGGCTCGCCCCAGGCCGGCGGAAAGCCCGGCGCGATGCCGTAGCCGGAGGTGTGGATGCGATAACGGTCGTAGCCGGCCTCGGCAATCACGCGCTTGGCGGCCTCGTGCGGCCGGATCGCCGGCACGCCGGCCTTGATCTCGGCGAGCATCGCATCGCCCGCGCTCCGGACGATGCCGTAGATCTCCTGCATGCGCGCCGACGGCTTGCCGAGGCTTAGCTGCCGGCCCATTGTCTTGGTGTAGCGCTTGTAGGCGGCGCCGAACTCGACGTTGCCGCCGTCGCCGCGCCTAATCTTGCGCAAGGTCGGCGCGCCGTGGCTGAAGCTCAAGCGCTCGCCCGAGACGAAATTGAGCGTGCTGCCGGCAAGCCCGCTGCCGGACGCCATCATGGCCTGATAGATCGCGCCCGCGACCTCGTGCTCGCTGCGGCCTTCGCGGAAGGTCGCGACGCAGGCGTTCATGCCGATGTCCGCGATCTCGCCGGCTTTCCGCACCAGCGCAAGCTCCCGCGGCGATTTCACCATCTTGAGCGTGTTGATGAGATTCGTGGGCTCGGCCACCAGCGCGTCGCCGAGCATGTCCTTGAGACGCGCGTAATGATGCGGGTGCAGATAATAGGCGGGCACCTCGAGGCCGACGCGCGCACGCCGCAGGCCGAGGCGGTCGACCAGTTTCTGGAACACCTCGATGGGATCGGCGGGCTCGCTGCCGCCCCAGCCCACGACCTCATCGGCGAGCGTGTCGGCCTCGAACTCGTAGCGCTCGGACTCCCGGGTAAACATGACCAGCGGCCCGGGCTTCGCGGAGATCGGCAGGCACTGGAAGGCTTGGTAGCTCTTGCCGTCGGCGCCGCTCAGCCAATGGATCGAGACCGGATGGATCGCGATCAGCCAATCGAGACCCTCGTCGGCGATCGCCTTGCGCGTGCGGGAGAGCCGCTCCGCGAATTCCTCGGCCGGAAAATCATGCTTCGACATGGATTGCTCTCGTCAGGTCGTAGGAAGTTTCTGCAGCAGCGCCTGCGCGGCATCGCGGCTCAAGGGCGCAAAGACCTGGGACAGCAAACCCGCGAGATCGGCCTTGTCGGGATCGCCAGGCTTGACGCGCGCCCAGGCCAGATAGGCCGCGAGATTGCCGGCCGCGGTGGACGCGCTCGACGCTCCCTCGGGAATCGGCACCGCGGCTTCCATCAGCCGCTGCTGCACGCCCTCGGACTCGATCTCGTGGCCGAGCACGCCGCGCCGCAGCTGATCGCTGGGCGCCTTTTCCAGCAGCTGCTGCTCCTTGAGCCAGCGCCGCACCGCCCGCAGAGGATGGATCACGTTCTTGCGCCAGGGCGCCGCGCGCTCCTCGATCCGCGCGAAGTCGTCGGCCGTCAGCACGCGGCCGCGCGAGGCCGCGTAAAGGCACAGCAAGAGGAAGTTCACGTCGAGACCGAGCCGATCCTGCAGCGCGATGCAAGCGGGCGAAACGCCCTCTTTCTGATAGACCGCGAGCGTGAAGGTCCAGAACGCACTCGCCGGCAAGTCGACCGTACCAGGCATGCTCGCATCTCCTTATCCTCGCCCGCGCGGGCGACAGCCTAGGGCGCTCCGCCTCTCCCCGTCTAAGGCATAAATCTCATAGGCATCATAACCGGATCATCGAGCGCGGGGATCGCGTGGGTCCACCTGCCCTTGACTCATGCGCCGCGTCAATCCTAGCGTTTTTTTATCGCGGCAAGACGAAGCAGCGCATGAACGCGCGGGGGAGGATTCGATGTTCAGGTTGCGACCCGGACTGATCGCGGCGCTCGCCATGCTGGCATTGACGAGCGGTCATGCACCCGCGCGCGCCGCCGACCCCGTCAAGCTCGACTTCGGGGGCTCGGTCACCTGGTTCGGCCAGGTGCCGATCATGGTCGCGGTGGACAAGGGCTACTTCAAGGACCAGGGGATCGACGTCACGATCCAGGTGATCCTGAGCTCCGGCGACCGCATCATGGCGCTCACCGCGGGCTCGGTCGCGTTCAGCAATTTGGGCCGCATCGCCGCCATAAACGAGATGGCCAAGGGCAACCAGTCCTTCTACTTCTTCGCCAACGTCGACGATTCCCCCGGCAACGAGGGCTGCTGGGCGCGACCCGGTTTCGCCTCGCTCACCGATCTCAAGGGCAAGAAGGTCGCGGCGAACACCTCGGCCGAGATCACGCTCAACGGCCTGCTGCGCGCGGCCTCCATGAGCGCCAAGGACATCGACTACGTGAACCTGCCGCCCAACGAGATGGCGGGCGCGCTTTCCAAGGGCGACGTCGATGCCGCCTGCGTGTGGCAGCCGTTGCTCGAGGGCCTCAAGAAGGCGGCGCCCGAGGGCAAGCTGCTGGGCACCGACAAGGACACCGACACCTACAAGAAATTCGGCACGATGGCCTCGCCCGACATCGTCATCATCTCCAAAAAGCTGGTGGACGAGCAGCCCGAGCTGGCAGCCAAGCTCGCGCTGGCGATGTTCAAGGGCTCGGACTTCGCCATCAAGAACCCCGAGGAGGCCGCCAAGACGGTCGCGCACTACTTCAAGATGACGCCCGAGGACACGCTCGCGGGCATGAAGAGCTTCAAGTATTTCGGCCTCGAGGGTTGGCCGGAGCACATGAAGCTGCACGCGCAGCAGATGCAGGAACTCGCCAACTGGCTCTACGAGACCAAGAAGATCCCGCAGCAGCCCGAGGTCGCGAAGTGGGAGAACGTCAGCTTCCTGCCGAAGCCCTAAGTGGCCACGACCGGCGCCAGCACGACCGCACTCGGTGAGAGGCGACGCTCCGATCGAGCGGGGTGGCTGCGCCTCCGCCTGAGCCTGCTCCTGCAGATCCTCTCCGTCTGCGCGTTCCTGGCGCTCTGGAGCGCCGCCACCGAGTACGGCTGGGTCTCCACGATCTTCCTGCCCTCGCCGCGCGCGGTCGCGGTGGAAGCCGGCAAGCTCATCGGCACCGGCGAGCTTTGGCAGGCGGTGCTGGCGTCCTCGCGCCGGGTGTTCCTGGGCTTCGCGCTCGCGGCGGTCGTTGCGGTGCCGCTCGGCATCGTCATGGGCGTGTGGTGGCCCGCCAAGGCGCTGATGGACCCCTTCGTCTCGCTGCTGCGGCCGTTGCCCTCCATCACCTGGATACCGCTCAGCATCCTCTGGCTCGGCATCGGCGAATCCCAGAAGACCGCCATCGTCTTCATGGGCTCCTGGATCTACATCCTGCTCTACACGATCGAGAGCACGAAGCGCGTCGATCCGCTGCTGATCCGCGCGGCGCGCAACCTCGGCGCCTCCGATGTCGCGATCATGCGCGAGGTGATCCTGCCGGGCGCGCTGCCCGGTATTCTCTCGGGCCTCAAGGTGACGCTGGCGATCTCCTGGTCCTGCGTCATTTCCGCGGAGATGGTGGCGGCGCAGACCGGGCTGGGCGCCATCATCTGGTACGGCAAGGACTGGGGCAACCTTGCGCTGGTGCTGGTGGGCATGGTCGGCATCTCCATCACCGTGCTGTTGGCGGACGTGATCGCCGAGCGGATCGAGCGACTGCTGTTGCCTTGGGAGCGGCACCGGCGCGGGTGATCCCGCGCCGGCCGAGCGGCGATGCCTGGCATCCTCAGCGCGGAGCGCGTGACCAAGGAGTTCCTGGCCGGCAGCGGACAGGGGCTGATCGCGGTCCAAGACCTCTCGCTCGAGATCGAGGAAGGCGAGTTCCTCTGCCTGATCGGCGCGTCCGGCTGCGGCAAATCGACCTTGCTCAACATGTTTGCGGGTTTC
>DATMMM010000078.1:0-4264 GCA_035569735.1 Allostellaceae bacterium
CCGCGGCGCCGGGATCAAGCCGAGACCCAAATGCCCATTCGGATCCGACCCCCGAGACGCACCGAGCGGCGGAGTCCGTGGGGGCTTGGTGCACCCGTGGTCGCTCGGGCGCGGGCTGGCCTCCTAGCCGGCTTCTTGCTACAAGACCGCCGCCGGAGGCCGAGACCCCGGCTCTTAGGAGCAATTACCCCCGTGTCCAAGGCCCCTCCGCGCCAGGCCACCGTCGAGCGCAACACCAAGGAGACGCGCATCCGCGGCACCGTCGGGCTCGACGGCACCGGCGCCTACGACATCAAGACCGGCATCGGCTTCCTCGATCACATGCTGGAGCAGCTGTCGCGCCACAGCCTGATCGACATCGCGCTCCGCGCCGAGGGCGATCTGCACATCGATTTCCACCACACCACCGAGGATACCGGCTACGTCATCGGCGAGGCGGTCTCGCGCGCGCTCGGCGACCGCCGCGGGATTCACCGCTATGGGCACGCGCTCATCCCCATGGACGAGACGCTGACCCGCGTTGCGCTCGACGCCTCGAACCGCCCCTATCTCATCTGGAAGGTGGCGTTCTCCAAGCCCAAGCTCGGCGAGATGGACACCGAGCTCTTCAAGGAATGGTTCCAGGCCTTTTCGCAATCGGCGGGCGTCACGCTCCACGTCGAGAACCTCTACGGCGATAACAACCATCACATCGTCGAATCCTGCTACAAGGGACTGGCGCGCGCACTCAAGGATGCGCTCGCGATCGATCCGCGTCAGGCAGGGCTGGTGCCCTCGACCAAAGGCACGCTCGCCAAGCCGGCGTGAGGAGCAACCCCATGGGTGACGACGGTGATAACGGCCCTCATCGACTACGGCTCCGGCAATCTGCGCTCTGCCGCCAAGGCGATCGAGCGCGCCGCGCGCGAGGGTGACTTCGCCACCGACGTGGTGGTGACCAGCGATCCCGATCTCGTCCGCAAGGCCGATCGCGTGGTGCTGCCGGGTGTCGGCGCCTTCGCCGATTGCCGCCGCGGGCTCGCCGCCGTCGTGGGCATGGAAGCGGCGCTCGAGGAGTGCGTGATCGGGCACGGCCGGCCCTTCCTCGGCATCTGCGTGGGCATGCAATTGATGGCGAGGTGGGGCCGCGAGTTCGAGGATGTGGCGGGCCTCGGCTGGATCGCGGGCGAGGTGGTGGCGATCAAACCCGCCGATCCCGCGCTCAAGATCCCGCACATGGGCTGGAACCAGCTCGAGCCTCGCCGGGCGCATCCCGTGCTCGCCGGCATCGCCAAGGGCGATCACGCCTATTTCGTGCACTCCTTCGAGATGCGCTGCGAGAACGCCGACCACGTGCTCGCGGCCACGAATTATGGCGGCGCGCTTGCCGCGGTGGTCGGCCGCGACAATCTCCTAGGTACGCAATTCCATCCGGAGAAGAGCCAAGCAACCGGCTTGCGCCTCATCACGAACTTCTTGGGCTGGCGGCCATGAGCGGCTCCAAATCGTCGGGCGGGACTTCCGTCGAGGTGCTCACGGAATTCAAAAGCACCGATCTCAACGATCTCTGCGACGCCGCCGAGGCCGCGATATCTGACGGCGGCGGCTTCGGTTGGGTGAGGCGGCCGCCGCGCCATATCATGGAGTCCTATTGGAAGGGCGTGTTGCTGGTGCCGGACCGGCGCCTCTTCGTCGCCCGCCTCGACGGCACCGTCGCGGGCTCGGCCGTGCTGGTCCGCCCACCGCGCAACAACGAGGCGCAAGCCTTCGCCGCGCATCTTACGGGCATGTTCGTGGCGCCTTGGGCGCGCAACCGAGGGCTCGGGCGGGAGATCGCCGAGCTCGTCGAGGCGATCGCGCGCGAGCTCGGCGTCGAGGTGCTGAACCTGGACGTGCGCGATACCCAGACCGCGGCGATCCGGCTCTTCGAGTCCATGGGCTATCGGCGCTGGGGCCAGCATCCCGCCTATGCCCGGGTCGACGGCAAGATCGTCAGCGGCCATTTTCTCTGGAGGCCGCTGACGGCGAGCCTGGCGGGCGAGCGGTGATCCTGTTCCCTGCCATCGACTTGAAGGGCGGCCAATGCGTGCGCCTCCTCAAGGGCGACATGCGCTCGGCGACGGTGTTCAACGAAGATCCCGCGGCGCAGGCGCGCACGTTCGAGGCCCAGGGCTTCCGCTGGCTTCACGTGGTGGACCTCGACGGCGCGATCGCGGGCAGGCCGGTCAACGCGGCGGCGGTCGAGTCGATTCTCCGGGCGGTGGCGATCCCGGTGCAGCTCGGCGGCGGGATTCGCGACGCGGGCTCGATCGAACGCTGGCTCGAGCGCGGCATCCGCCGCGTCGTTCTCGGCACCGCAGCACTTCGCAATCCCGAGCTGGTGCGCGAGGCTTGCCGCGCTTGGCCCGGCTCGATCGCCGCCGGTCTCGATGCGCGCGACGGCAAGCTCGCGGTCGAGGGCTGGGCCCAGACCTCGGAGGTCTCGGCGCTCGATCTCGCGCTCAGGGTCGAGGACGCCGGCGTAACCGCGATCATCTATACCGACATTGAGCGCGATGGCGCGCTCGGGGGCATCAATGTCGAGGCGACGGCCGCGCTCGCCAAGCGCCTGGAGACGCCGGTGATTGCCTCGGGCGGTCTCGCCTCGCTCGACGACATCCGCGCCTTGCAGCGCCATGAGGGCGACGGCATCGAGGGCGTGATCTGCGGCCGCGCGCTCTACGACGGAAGGATCGAGCCCAAGGCGGCGTTGGCGCTGACGGCGGAGGCCGCCTGATGCTGAAGGCGCGAGTCATCCCCTGCCTCGACGTCAAGGACGGCCGCGTCGTCAAGGGCGTCAACTTCGTGAACCTGGTGGACGCCGGCGATCCCGTGGCACAGGCAAAGTTTTACGATGCCGAGGGGGCGGACGAGCTCTGCTTCCTCGACATCACTGCCTCCTCCGAGAACCGCGCGACGCTCTACGACGTGGTGCGCCGCACCGCCGAGCAGTGCTTTATGCCGCTCACGGTCGGCGGCGGCGTGCGCGAGGTCGAAGACATCCGGCGCCTGCTGCAGGCGGGCGCCGACAAGGCCTCGATCAACACGGCGGCGGTGGCGCGGCCGGAGCTGGTGCGCGAAGCCGCCGAGAAATTCGGCAGCCAGTGCGTCGTGGTGGCGATCGACGCCAAGCAGGTGGCGCCCGGCCGCTGGGAGGTGTTCACTCACGGCGGCCGTCGCGCCGCCGGCTTCGACGCGATCGATTGGGCGAGACGCATGACCGGCGCCGGCGCCGGCGAGATCCTGCTGACCTCAATGGACCGCGACGGCACCAAGCAGGGCTTCGACATCCCGCTGACCCGCGCGGTCTCCGACGCGGTCACGGTGCCGGTTATCGCCTCCGGTGGCGTCGGCAGCCTCGAGCACCTCGTCGAGGGCGTGCGCGACGGCCATGCCAGCGCCGTGCTTGCCGCGTCGATCTTCCACTTCGGCGCTTATCGGATTCGCCAGGCCAAGGCTGCGCTTGGAGCGGCCGGGATCCCGGTCCGGGAGTGAGCATACTCCCTTATTCTGAATGGAAAACCGAGAAGAGCTGATCGAGAGGGCGTTCCGGCTGGAGTGGATCACGGCCGGCTGGATGGTGGTGGAGGCGGCGGTTGCCATCGGCTCCGGCGTCGCCGCGCGGAGCCTCACCCTCATCGCCTTCGGCGCCGATAGCGTCATCGAGCTGCTGTCGGCGTGCTTGCTGCTTTGGCGGCTCCACGTGGAGTTGCGGGAGCGAGAGAATTTCTCGGAAGCAACGGAAAGAACCGCTGGCAGAGCCGGCGCGGCGTTGCTGGTCGCGCTCAGCCTCTACGTCGTGGCCAGCGCCGCCTGGAGTCTCTGGCGGCGGACGGGACAAGAGTTCTCCACTCTGGGACTTGCTCTGGCCCTGCTCGCCATTCCCATCATGGCCGTGCTCGCGACGGCGAAACGGCGGCTTGCCGAGGCGATCGGTAGCGCGGCGCTTCGGGCGGACGCCATCGAGTCCGTCGCCTGCCTTTATCTTTCCTGCGTCGTGGTGATCGGCTTGCTGGCGCAGTGGGCCATCGGCGCGTGGTGGATCGATGGCGTCAGCGCCCTGGTCCTGACCCCATTTTTGATCAAGGAAGCGCACGAGGCTTGGGCCGACGACGCCGAGGATTGACCCTCGAGCCCAGCCGTTCCGGTGCCGTGACAGCGTCCAGCGAATCTGCTACGCCCAAATCCGGTGCACTGCGCAAGGGCAAAGTCATGACGGCGCGCGACGCCACGACGCTGGACCGGC
>DATMMM010000079.1:0-3225 GCA_035569735.1 Allostellaceae bacterium
TCAGCGAGCAGTTGATCCAGCAGACGCTGGCGGCGCACGCGGATGTGGCGCGGCTGCTCATCCACCTTTTCGAGACGCACTTCGATCCCGCCCTCGGCGCGGCGACGCTGCGCGGCGCGAGCATGGCCTCTTCGACCGTGACCGGCCGCCATCTCGCGGCCGCCGGCATCCGCGCGCAGGTCGAGGATGCGCTCGAGCGCGTGAAGAACCCGGATGAAGACCGCATCCTCCGCCTCTACCTCACGCTCATCGAGGCCACGCTGCGGACCAATTACTACCAGCGTGACGAGAGCGGCAACCGCAAGCCGTACCTCTCCTTCAAGCTCGATTCGCTGTCGATCCGTGAGTTGCCGCTGCCGCGGCCGATGTTCGAGATCTCGGTCTACTCGCCATCGATGGAAGGCATTCATCTTCGTGCCGGCAAGGTCGCACGCGGTGGCATTCGCTGGTCGGACCGGCGCGAGGATTTCCGCACCGAGGTCCTCGGCCTGATGAAGGCGCAGAACGTCAAGAACGTCGTCATCGTGCCGATGGGATCGAAAGGCGGGTTTGTCGTCAAGAATCCTTCCAGCGAGCGGGCGGTCTTTCAGAAGGAAGGGGTGGCGGCGTACCAGACATTGTTGCGCGGCATGCTCGACATCACCGACAACTTCCGCGGCGCCGAGGTCATCCCGCCGCGTGACGTCGTCCGCCGCGATGCCGACGATCCCTACCTCGTGGTGGCCGCGGACAAGGGCACCGCGACCTTCTCCGACATCGCCAACGGCGTCTCCGAGGAATACGGCTTCTGGCTCGGCGACGCCTTCGCATCCGGCGGCTCGCAGGGTTACGACCACAAGGCGATGGGCATCACCGCGCGCGGCGCATGGGAGCTGGTGAAGCGGCACTTTCGCGAGCTCGGCACCGACATCCAGTCCACCGACTTCACCTGCGTCGGCGTCGGCGACATGTCCGGCGACGTCTTCGGCAACGGCATGCTGCGCTCCCGGCACACGAAGCTGCTCGCAGCCTTCGACCATCGCCACATCTTCCTCGACCCCAATCCCGATCCCGAGAAGAGCTTCGCCGAGCGCCAACGCCTCTTCGACCTGCCGCGCTCGAGCTGGGCGGATTACGACAAGAAACTCATGTCCAAGAGCGGCGGCGTCTTCGACCGCAGCCTGAAATCGATCCCGCTCTCGCCCGAGGTGCGCACGGGGCTCGGCATCAAGGCCGAGCGCTTGACGCCCGCCGAGGTGATCCAGGCGATCCTCAAGGCCGAGGTGGACCTGCTCTGGTTCGGCGGCATCGGCACCTATATCAAGGCGAGCAGCGAGAGCCACGCCGATGCCGGCGACCGCGCCAGCGATGCCGTGCGCATCGACGCGACCCAGATCCGCGCGAAGGTGGTGGGCGAGGGCGCCAATCTCGGCGTGACGCAGCGCGCGCGCATCGAGTACGCGCTCGCGGGCGGCCGGATCAACACCGACGCCATCGACAATTCCGCCGGCGTCGACACCAGCGACCACGAGGTCAACCTGAAGATCCTGCTCAACGCCGCGGTGGCGTCGGGCGACCTCACCATGAAGCAGCGCAACCAGAATTTGCGCGAGCGCACCGACGACGTGGCGGCCCATGTGCTGCGCGACAATTACCTCCAGGGCCTGGCGCTCACGCTCGCCGAGGCGCAGGCGGCCGAGCGGCTCGACGCCGAGGCGCGGCTCATGCACGGCATGGAGAAGGCGGGCAAGCTCGACCGCGCCGTCGAGTTCCTGCCGGACGACACCGCGATCGCCCAGCGCCGCGCCCAGGAGCGCGGCCTGGTGCGCCCCGAGCACGCCGTCCTCATGGCCTATGTCAAGAACACGCTCGCCCACGAGCTCACGGCGACGGATCTGCCCGACGATTCCCAGCTCAAGCAGGATCTCTTCGCCTACTTCCCGCCGGCGCTGGTGGAGCGCTTCCGGCCGCAGATCGAGACGCACCGGCTGCGCCGCGAGATCATCGCCACCTGCGTCGCCAATGAGCTGGTCAACCGCTGCGGCATCACCTTCGTCGCGGACATGAACGAGCGCACGGGCCGCGGACCCGGCGATACCGCCCGGGCCTACGCCATCGTGCGCGGCATCTATGACCTCGATGGGCTCTGGTCGGAGGTGACGGCGCTCGACAATCTGGTGCCGGCGGCGGTGCAAACGGAGATGCTGCTGGCCGCGAGCCGCCTGATCGACCGGACGGCGGCCTGGTTCCTGCGCGTGCCGGGCGCGCTCGACATCGCGGGCGTCACGCAGGCGTTCAAGCCCGGCGTTGGCGCGCTGGCGGCTCGGCTCGGCGAGACCCTGCCCGCCTCCCAGGAAGCGGAGCTCGCGCGGCGCGTGACGCTCTGGCAGGAGAAGCGCGTGCCCGCGGCACTCGCAGAGCGCATCGCCAAGCTCGATTTCCTGGTCTCGGCCGTCGACATCGTGAAGCTCGCGATCGCGGTCAGGGCCGATGTCGCCGAGCTCGGCCGGCGCTTCTTCGCGGTCGGCGCGCGCTTCCGCCTGGACCTCCTGCGCATGACCGCGCGCAAGCTCGCCGCGGATACCGCCTGGCGCAAGCTCGCCATCGGCGCCTTGATCGAGGACTTCTACGGCCACCAAGCCGATCTGACGGCGCGCGCCGTCAGCGGGAACGAAAACGCGTTCGAGGCCTGGCTCGCAACCCACGCGGCGGAGATCTCGCACCTAGACGCGCTCGTGACCGAGATCCTGCAGGCCCCCGCTCCCGATCTCGCCATGCTCACCGTCGTCAATCGCCACCTGCGCGCGTTGGTGGCCGCTTAGCGAAAGGCCCCGACATGCACCAGTCCCGCCTCTGCGCCCTCCTGATCGATTGCAAGACCTCCGATGTGGACGAGGCCGCCCGCTTCTGGGGCGAGGCGCTCGGCCGCCCCGTCGACCTCAAGCATCCCAATAGCCGCGGCAATTACCGCATGCTGGAGACCCCGCCCGACGAGCCCATCGTCGAGATCCAGCGCGTCACCCACGAGAGTCGCGTCCACATCGACATCGAGACCGACGATATCCCGGCCGAAGTGGCGCGCCTGGAGAAGCTCGGCGCCAAGGTGGTGGACCGTCTGAAGCGCTGTGGTGATGCAGGCGCCCACCGGCCAGCGCTTCTGCGTGGTCCGAGTGCAGCGTCCCGGTTTCCCGAAGAACGCCAACCGCTGGGATTGAGCGCGCGGGAAGACCGGCCGATCGCGGCCTC
>DATMMM010000080.1:0-18876 GCA_035569735.1 Allostellaceae bacterium
CGCGAGTTCGGCGAGTACCGCTATCTTTTCTACGGCGTGGCGCTCATCGTGATGATGCAGATCCGGCCCGAGGGCCTGTGGCCCTCGGCCACGCGTCGGCGCGAGCTGCACGATTTCGCGGGCGATCTCGAGACCGTGGAGCCGCCGCCGGCCGTCGCCGAGGTTGCGGCCTCGGTCGAGCACCGGCCGGGCGAATAGGGGGCAGCCTTGGCCGAGTCGCTCCTCACGACCAAACAGCTGACCATGCGCTTCGGCGGTCTCACCGCCGTGGGTGGCCTCGATCTCGACGTCCGCGAGCACGAGATCCACAGCGTGATCGGGCCGAACGGCGCCGGGAAGACCACGGTCTTCAACTGCATCATGCAGAATATCAGGCCGACGAGCGGGCAGATCTGGTTCCGCGGCGAGCGGCTCGACGGCTTGACGCCCGATCGCGTCGCCGCGGTCGGGATCAGCCGGACCTATCAGAACATCCGCCTGTTCCGGAACATCACCGCGATCGAGAACCTGCTGGTCGGCATGCACCTGCATCTGAAGTCCCATTGGTGGGGCGCGCTGATCAACAGCGCGCACACCAAGCGCGACGAGGCGCGGGCTCACGACGAGGCGTTGAAGCTGCTGCAGTTCATCGGCCTGCGCGGCCGCGGTGACGTGATCGCGCGAAACCTGGCCTATGGCGATCAGCGCCGGCTCGAGATCGGGCGCGCGCTCGCGACGCAGCCCAAGCTCCTGATGCTCGACGAGCCGACCGCGGGCATGAATCCCCGCGAGACCTCGGACATGATGAGTTTCATCCAGCGGGTGCGCGACGAATACGGCATCACGATCATCCTGATCGAGCATCAGATGCGGGTGGTGATGGGCATGTCCGACGTGGTCACCGTTCTCGACCACGGCGTGAAGATCTCCGAAGGCACGCCTGCCGAGGTGCAGAAGGATCCCAAGGTGATCGAAGCCTATCTCGGCACGCCGTCGGCGACGCCGGCGGCCGCGCGCCGGCACTCGGCCGAGCACATGACCGAGCCACCGGCTCCGGCCTGAGCGAGACCCCATGGCGCTCCTCGAAATCGACGACATCCACGTCTTCTACGACAACATCGAAGCGCTCAAGGGCGTCTCGATCGCGGTCGAGGAGCACCAAATCGTCACGCTGATAGGCGCCAACGGCGCCGGCAAGACCACGACGCTCCGCGCGATCAGCGGTCTCCTGCATCCGCGCTTCGGCGATATCCGCTTCAACGGCGAGAGTCTAGCCGACGTCCCGCCGCACGAGATCTCCCAGATGGGCATCGTGCAGGTGCCGGAGGGCCGGCGCATCTTCGCCCGGCTGACCGTGGACGAGAACCTGCACATGGGTGCCTTCGCGCGCAACGACCGCGCGGCCATCGCGGAGGACAAGGAGCGCATGATAACGCTCTTCCCGCGCCTCAAGGAACGCATCAAGCAGGTGGCCGGCACGCTCTCCGGCGGCGAGCAGCAGATGGTCGCGACGGCGCGCGCGCTGATGGCGCGTCCGCGGGTGCTGCTGATGGACGAGCCCAGCATGGGCTTGTCCCCCGTGCTGGTGGAGCAGGTGTTCCAGACCATCCGCACCATCAATCAGCAGGGCGTCACGATCCTGCTGGTCGAGCAGAACGCGTTGGCTGCGCTCAACATCGCGGACTACGCCTACGTGCTCGAGAGCGGCAAGATTGCCCTGGTCGGCCGCGGCGCCGAGCTCATCGACGACGAGAAAGTGCAGCGCGCCTACCTCGGCTGATGCCGGCGCCTCGACCGCTACGGAGCCTGGCGGGGCCGCCGGTAGAGAATTCGCTCCAGTTCCGGCACGACCCTGAGGACCTCGAACCCGGCCTTCTCCAGCACGCGCCGCGAGGCGATGTTCTGGGCCCGTGCGAAGGCGCGGACTTCCGGCAGTTTCAGAACGCGGTCGGCCACCTCGAGGGAGGCACTGACCAGTTCCGTCGCAAAGCCGCGGCCCCACGCGTCCGGGTGGAAGAAGTAGCTGACCTCGACGCCCCACCCGGGCTCGAACGGGTCCGTGCAAAGCCCGCCCCAGCCGATGATCCGGCCCTCCGCTCTCGTGACGACCGTCCAGGGCGCATAGCCGTCGTGGCGGCGCCGCCACTCGTGGGCCGCGATGCGGCGGCGGCACTCGCGCAACGACGCATCGACACGGGTGTGCCGCATCGCATCGGGATCTCCCAGGAACTCGAAGAGAGCGGGCACGTCCGCGAGCCTCGGCCGGCGCAGCAGCAACCGCGCCGTTTCCACTCCCGTCGCGGGGCTTGCTTCGAAGGTGCTCAGGCGGCCGGCCGCTGCTCGCCCTTCACCTGGGTGCGATGCATGATCCGGCGGCTCTTGGGATCGAAGGCGTCGCGCCGGTGCATGGTGCAGCGATTGTCCCACAACACGAGATCGCCGACGCGCCAGGCGTGCTCCCAGGCGAATTCCGGCCGGTCGACGAAGCCCCAGAGCTCGTCGAGCAGCGCCTCGGATTGGCTGAGCTCGAGCCCGACCAGATAGGCGTTGCGGCGTCGTCCGAGGTACAGCATGCGCCGCCCGTTGGCGGGGTGCGTGCAGACCAGCGGATGCACGGCGCCCGGCGAGGTCATGGGATCGTCGGTGGGCGTCACCCCCTGGCGCAGGTAGCCGCCGCTGTTGTAAGTGCCGTCGTGCTTGATCTTGAGCCCGGCGATGCGCTCCTTGAGGGGCGCCGGCAACGCGTCGTAGATACCGTACATCGTGCAGAACGAGGTGTTGCCGCCGGTCGGCGGCACCTCGAGCGCATAGAGCATGCTCGCCTTGGGCGGCACCTCGAGATAGGACATGTCGGTGTGCCACACGGCCTCGCCGTCGCCGAGGCTGCCGATCGGCTCGCCGTTCATCTTGACGTTCGAGACGATATAGATCTCCGGCAGCCCCTCGACGAAGCGCCGCCCGGTCTCCTGGATCGGCGCCCAATCGAGATCGCCGAGCCGCCGGCTGAACGCGATCAGGTCCTGGTCGCTGAGCGTCTGGCCGCGGACCAGCAGCACCGAGCGATCATGCCAAGCCTGCAGCAGGTGCGCGAAACTGGCGTCGTCCAGGTCTCTGAGATCGATGTCGGCGATCTCGGCACCGAGCGCCGCGCGGTTCGGGATTACGCTCATCCCGGCGGCGCCGGGCACGGCGGATGTCTGTTCAGTGTTCAAAGTCATGGCTGCCTCTGGGGGCGGCGGGTTCTCAAGGATTCTAGCACCGCACGCCAAAGGGGCAATGCTAGGCCTCCGCGGCCTGCCGCATCGCCTGCCAGACCGCGGCGACGTCGTCCCGTTCCGTGGCGAGTGCCCCGATCGAGACCCGTACCATCCAGCGGCCGTCCACGACCGCGGGCGTGAGGTAGGCGGCGCCGGAGCGGTTGATGCGCTCCGCCCAGCCGAGCGTGTGCCGGTCGAGCGCCTCGCCCGCAAGCCCCGGCGGCTCGTGGCGGAGGCACACGGTCTGCAGCCGCACGGGCACCAACACGCGCCAGCCGGGCGTCGCCGCCACCTGCTCGGCCAGCCACTGCGCGTTCGCCATGTCTCGCCGCAATCGGGCCCGGAGCGCCTCGACGCCCTGCTCGCGGATCAGGAACCAGAGCTTAAGCGCGCGGAACCGCCGTCCCAGCGGGATGCCCCAGTCGCGCAAGCTCTTCACCTGCCCGTCCACGGAGGACTGCAGGAAGCTCGGGTTGGTGGACATCACGCGGATCAAGTGCTGGGGATCGCGCACGTAATAGAGCGAGCAGTCGAAGGGCGCCCCCAGCCACTTGTGCACGTTGATCACCAGGGAGTCCGCGGCCTCGATGCCGTCCCACATCCACCGGCATTCCGGCAGGATCATGGCGCTCCCCGCCATTGCCGCATCCACATGGAGCCAAATGCCATGACGCTTGGCGACCTCGGCGAGGCCGCGCACCGGGTCGATCGCGGTCGTGGCGGTGGTGCCCACGGTCGCCGCGATGGCGCAGGGCCGCGCGCCCGCCGCGAGATCGCGCTCTACCAGCTCCTCCAGCGCATCGGCGCGCATGCCGTATTCGGCGTCGAACGGAACCAGCCGCAGATTGGCGCGCCCGAAGCCCGCGAGCAGCGCGCCTTTGTCGACGGAGCTGTGGCTGTGCGCGGAGACATAGACCGCGAGCGGCTCCGGCTCCGCCTGCAAGCCGCCGCGGGAGAGCGCGTAGTCGGTCGTGCGCTCCCGCGCCGAGATCAACGCCACCAGGGTGCTGGTGGAGGCGGTGTCCTGGATCACGCCGCTCCATGTGTCCGAGAGCCCGACCATCTGGCGGACCCAATCCGCCATGACTTCCTCCACCTCCGTCACCGCCGGGCTCGATTGCCAGGCGAGGCCGAGCACGCCAAGACCGGTGCTCACGAAATCCGCGAGCATGCCCGCGGGCAGCGCATTGCCGGGGAAGTAGCCGAAGAAACGCGGGTGCTGCCAATGCGAGAGACCGGGCATCACGATGCGGTCGAGATCGGCCAGCACCGCCTCCATGGCCTCCGGCTGCTCTGGCGGCGAGGCCGGCAGCTGCTTCTTGATGTCGCCGGGCTTCACCTGCGCCATCACCGGCCGCTCTTCGATGCCGGCCCGATAATCCGCCAGCCAATCGATCAGCCGGTGCCCGAACTTGCGGAAGTCGTCTGGGGTCATTGGGCTCAGGCCGCCGCGAAGCCACTGGCGTCGATCGCGGGTTTGCGGCCGCCGATGAGGTCAGCGACCAGCCGCGCGGAGCCGTGCGACATCGTCCAGCCCATGTGACCCTGTCCGGCATTCAGATAGAAATTGCGATAGCGGCTGGGCCCGATGCGCGGCCAGCCCTCCGGCGTCATGGGCCTGAGGCCCGCCCAATAGGAGGCGCGCGGAATGTCGCCGGCACCCGGGAAGAGCGTCTCCGCCACCTCGAGCGCGGTGCGGAAGTCGGCGGGCGTGTGGCTGGTGTCATAGCCCGAGAATTCCGCCGTGGCGGTCATGCGGATGCGGTCGCCCATCGGCGTATAGGCGATGAGGAAATTCTCGTCGATGCCGGGTAGCCGGGGCGCCAGGTCCGGGTCCTTGATCGGGATGGTGACGGCGTAGCCCTTCACGGGATAGATCGGCAGGTCGATGCCGAGCTTGCGCGCGGCGAAGGGTGCGTAGCTCCCGAGCGACAGCACGAAGCGCTCGCCCTTGACGGTGCCCTTGTCGGTCGTGACGGCGCTGACCGTGTCGCCGCCGGTCTCGAAGCCCGAGACGGTCGTCTCGTAGCGGAACGTAACGCCGCGCTTGCGACAGGCCTCCGCGAGGGCGTTGGTGAATTTGTGGCAATCGCCGGATTCGTCCGTGGGTCCGTGCAGACCGCCGTGGATCGTGCCGCGCGCCGCCTTGAGCGCGGGATCGACCTGGATCACGCCCGCGAAATCCAGCACGTGGAATTCCTGGCCGCCGTCCTGCAGGATCTTCATATGCTCGACGCCGTCGTTGAACGAGGCCTCGTCGCGATAGAGATAGAGGATGCCGCGGGTGTTGCGGTCGTACTCGATGCCGGTCTCCGCCACGGTCTCCTTGAGGACCGCTTGGGAGTACTGGCAAAGCTTGAGTTTGCGAAGAGTGTTGGCCCGTGCGCGCTCGGCCGTGCAGTTGTGCAGGAACTTGAGGCACCACACCCACATCTGCGGGTCCGCCCTGAGGCTCAGGCGCAGTGCCTGGTCGCGCTGGAATAGCGAGCGAAATAGAATCCCCGGCGCCTTCGGCGAGGCCCAGGTATAGGAGTGGCCCGGCGCGATCATGCCGGCGTTGCCGAAGCTGGTCTCGTTGGCGGCGATCGGCTGGCGGTCGATCACCGTGACCTCGTGGCCGTCCTTCGCCAGCTGATAGGCGGTGGTGACCCCGACCACGCCCGCACCCAACACGACGACTTTCATGGCTCCTCCCCTGGTCGTTTCCCGCTTGTTCTGGGCGCCTCAACGATAGGGCACGCCAGGCAGGACGCACAGCATCTCGAACAGGAGGTTCGCCGCGAGCAGCGCCGTATTGCCGAAGGGATCATAGGGCGGCGCCACCTCCACGAGGTCGCCGCCGACCAGGTTGAGGCCTCGGCAGCCGCGGATCACCTCCATCGCCTGCGAGCCCGTGAGGCCGCCAGGCTCGGGCGTGCCGGTGCCCGGCGCCACCGAGGGGTCGAGCCCGTCGATGTCCAGGGTGAAATAGACCGGTCCCCGGCCCATCTGATCCCGCACCTCGGCCATCAAGGGCGCGAGCGAGCGGTACCAGCACTCCTCGGCCTGGACGACGCGAAAGCCCTGCTGGCGCGGCCAGTCGAAATCCTCCGCGGCGTAGCCCGTGCCGCGCAGTCCGATCTGCACCACCCGCTTGCAATCGAGGAGCCCTTCCTCCACCGCCCGCCGAAAGGGTGTGCCGTGGGCGATCGGCTCGCCGAACATGTGCTCGTTGATGTCGGCGTGGGCGTCGATGTGCACCATGCCCACCGGCCCGTGCTTTGCGGCGATGGCGCGCAGGATGGGGAGCGCGATCGTGTGGTCGCCGCCGAGGGTCAAGGGCTTGCAGCCCGCCGCGAGCACGCGCGTGTAGTGCTCGGTGATGATCCGCATGCTGTCGGCAAGATTATAGGGATTGATGGCGACATCGCCGATATCCGCCACCGCGAGCGCGTCGAAGGGCGCCGCGCGCGTCCCCATGTTGTAAGGCCGGAGCAGGCAGGACTCCGCCCGGATCTGCCGGGGTCCGAAGCGGGCGCCGCTGCGGTTGGAGGTGCCGATATCGAAGGGCACGCCGATGAAGCAGGCGTCGAGTCCCACCGCGTCCTCGCGCGCGGGGAGCCGCATCATGGTGGCGGGCCCACCGAAGCGCGGCATGACGTTGCCGCCGAGCGGCTGGGCGAGCTTCTTTTCCATGAACGGACCTCCTTGACGGCGGTATCAAACCTCGGGTTTGCCGCAGTCTAGGTCAGGTCGCCAGCACAAGAAAGTTGCCGGGGGGCTCAGGACTGCGGATCGGGCGCCGGCAGGTCGGCGAGCTCCGCCACCGTCTTCGGCAGGCCCGTCACGTCCGGCAGAACGCACGTCGCCGCCGCGGGGTCGTGGCCGGTCTTGTCCCGATCGACCCAGACCCGCTTCAGGCCGAGGCGCCGCGCCGGCGCGATGTCGTGGAACCAGCTGCAGGCGGCATGGATCCAATTGTGGCGCTCGACGCCGCTCTCCTGCTGGAATCGGTTGAAATGGCCAAGCTCGGGCTTGTAGCTCCCGACCATTTCCGCGGTGACGACCAGATCGGGCCGCAGCGGAAATTTGGCGAGCGTCTTGGCGAAGAGATCGTTGTCGCAATTGGTGAGCATGGCGAGCTTCCAACCGGCGTTGCGCAGCGCGGCGAGCGAGGAGGGGACGTCCCGATAGAACGGCAGCTCGCCCCAATTTCGCACGATCACGTCCGATTGCTCCTTGGGGAGCGCGAGGCCGATCTTCTCGGCTCCGCGCGCCAGGCCGGTCGTCAGCACGTCCTTGTAGAGGCGATGCGGGCGCTCCCTCTCGATCGAGCGTTCGAACTCGTGATAGGCCCGGATGAGCTCGTCGGTCCGGTCACCCGCGATCGGCGAAAGCACGCGGCGGTAGCCGCTGTGCCAATCCACCAGGGTTCCGAAGCAGTCGAACGTGACCCAGCGATCGGCCGTCATGGCTTTGTCCTTCTCATCTTGAGCGTCCTCTGAGCCCAGAGGTAACACGTGCGGCTGTGGCCGTCTTGACCGGGCCTTCCCGCGGTTTGACCGGCTCTCCGAAACTTGTAGGGTGGCGTGTCGCCCGACCAGCGAGGAGAAGGCGCCATGGACGCTCCGCGCATGTCTCTGTCGATACGATCCTATGACGGGCTGGAGCGCGTCCATGCCCATGGCTTCCACCAGATCGTCCTGCCCGTGATCGGGGCGATGCAGCTCCGGGTCGGCGATGTCAGCGGCGCGATCAGCCACTCCAATGGCGTGCTGATCGTCGGCGGGACGCCGCATCAGGGGTGCGTGCTCGGAGAGAACCGCTTCGTCGTCTTCGATGTGCCGCGCGCCGCCTTTCTCCCGGAGAGCATCGTCGCGCGCGCATCCGCGGCGCCGTTTTTTGCGATCGACGAGCCCCTCGACCACCTCGCTCGCTACGTATCGTGCGAGGGGACAACCGGTGCGCTCCGCGAGGCTGCGGCGCAGCATGCCGCTGCCTTGTTGGCGGAGTCGATCGGACGGAAATTCTCGGCTCGGGGCCGGTATGACGAGCCGATCCTGCGGGCGCTCGCGCTGATTGAGGAGCGGTATGCCGAGCCGCTGACCGTCGCCGAGCTCGCGCGGGCGGCCGGCATGGGTGTCAGCCGGTTTCACGAGCAGTTCCGGCGCGAGACCGGCCAAACCCCCGCCGAGCGCCTCGCGGCGACGCGCCTCGACCGCGCCGCGGATTTGCTGCGCGACACCCGCCTGCCGATTGCGGAAATCGCGCTCGCCGTGGGATTCTCGGATCAGAGTGCCTTGACGCGCAGCTTCCGCCGGCGGCGCGGTACCACGCCGGCGGCTTTGCGCGCCGAGGCGCCGGCGCGATAATCTCGATGTCTCGGATCTGCCGAGGAGGCGTGGGATGAGCGAGGCATCGTTGACGGCGCTCTTGGGACCGGACGCCGCCCGGCGCGTGCGCGAGCCGATCAAGACCGCGCGGCCGCTCGCGGGCGCTGCCTACACCAGCGAGGCCTACCATCGCCTCGAGATGGAGCGCGTGCTCGGCCGCAGCTGGACCGGCGTCGGCTTCGCCCATCAGGTGCCCAATCCCGGCGACGCGATCCCGGTCACGGCGGCGGGGCTGCCGGCGATCGTGCTGCGCGACCGCGCGGGCGAGATCCGGGTCTTCCACAACGTGTGCCGCCACCGTGGCTCGGTGATCTTGAGCGAGCCCGTGAGCGGCCAGCCGACCCTGCGCTGCCCCTATCATGGCTGGGCCTATGGCCTCGACGGCAGCCTGAAGGCGACGCCGCTCTGGGACGGGAAGCGCGTGGCGGATGCCAAGAGCATCGACCGCGCAAGCCGCGGATTGGTGCCGATCCGCTCGGGCGTTTGGATGGACGTGGTGTTCGTCAATGTTTCCGGCGACGCGCCGCCACTCGAGAGTGTGGTCGCGCCCCTCGACGCGCTGTCCGCGCCCTACGACATGGGCCGCTTCCGGCTTGCGCACTACCAGGCGGGCGATGTCCCCGCGAACTGGAAGCTCACCGTCGAGGCGGCGGTGGAGAACTACCACGAGGAATTTGTGCATCAGCAGCTGCCGGCGCGCGTGGACCCAACCACGGGCGCCCGGACCTACGAGGATGTGTTCGAGGGCGAGGTGTTCGGCTTCAGCTGGGCCGGCGATTCCGCGCTGCGGTCCGATACGCCGCTCGTCCCCTCGCGCTCGAAGGCAGGCAACGCGGCGCGCACCGACCATCTCTGCTTCCTCTTTCCCAACACGCAGATCAGCCTGTTCGGCAGCCTCGCGCTGCGCACGCTCTGGGTCCCCACGGGCGTCGAGACCACGCGCTGGCACAGCTCCTGGTACCTGGTCGACGACTCCGCGACCGATGACGAGCACCGCGGCGCCCGCGACGAGATGATCCGCTATTGGCTGCAGCTCCGTGGTGAGGACCGCGCCGTGCTTTCGCTCATGCAGCAGGGCCGCCACTCGCCGGTCGCCGACGATCTCCGGCTGTCGCCGTTCTGGGAAGGCTCGATCCTGCATTTCCATCGCAAGATCGTCGACGCCCTGACGGCGGCGGCGTCGTGACGAGCGGCATCCACCCGTGCGCATCGCGCTGACCGGCGGGCGAGGGCGCCTCGGCCGCTACGTCGCGGCGGAGCTGCGCCGCCGGCACGAGGTCCGGATCGTCGACCGCGGCGCGCCCGATGCCTCGGAGCCGTCGCCCTATCCGCCGGTCGATGTGCTGGACTACGACGCGCTCGCAAACGCGTTCCGAGACCACGAAGTCATCGTGCACCTCGCGGGCATCGATCAATCGCTCGCGAGCGCGCCCGCGGCGGTGTTCGAGACAAATGTGCGGGGCACCTGGAATGCGTTCGAGGCCGCGGAGCACGCGGGCGTGCGCCGTGTCGTGCTGTGCTCCAGCACCTCGGCGCTCGGCCTCGACCACACGAACCCGACCCTGCCGCCGCTCTACCTGCCGGTGGACGAAGCGCACCCTACGCGGCCCAGCAGCACCTACGGCATGAGCAAGCTCCTGGGCGAGGAGATCGCCGCCGCCTTCGCCCGCCGCGGCACGCTCGAGGTGTTGATCCTGCGGCCGAGCTACGTGGCCTTTCCGGAGATGCTCGGCTTACTCTCGGGCGCCAAGGGCACCCAGGCCGAGCGCGAGGCCGAGCCCGTGCCGCTGCTCCGGTCCTATGTCGGTCCGGATGATGCCGCGCGCGGCTTCGCGCTCGCCGCCGAGCGCGGCTACGCGGGCATCGAGACCTTCCTTCTCGCCGCCGCCGACACCTTCACGGACGAGCCGACGCTCGATCACCTGCGCCGGACCTATGGCGCGCTGCCGCCGATCCGCCGCCCCGAGCTCTACGAGCACAACCCGCGCTCGAGCGTGCTCGACAACGAGAAGGCGCGCCGCGTGCTCGGCTGGAACTCCACGACCTCCTGGCCGGAGCTCCGCCGGACGCGCTGAGATGAGCGCGGGCAATCCTCGGCGCTTAGGTGCTTTGTTAGTGGCACAAAGAAAAACACCTCCTCCTGAGCCGCCGCGCTTGGGCGGCGAGTCGAAGGACGCACGGCCGCTGTCCAAGCGCCTCACGAACTATGCTATGCCTGTTGGGAACGAGGGCGGGCGCGCAAATCATGGCGCAAACATTGGATAAGGTGAACCAACAACCGCGCGCGGGCGTTGGCGCCAGCGTCCCGCGCAAGGAGGACGACCGCTACCTTCGCGGCCGCGGCGAGTTCATCGCGGATATCCGCCTCGCCGGCATGAAGGAGGTTTGTTTCCTCCGCAGCCCCGTCGCTCACGCAAGAATCCGCTCGATCCGGAAGCCCGAAGGCTCGGAGGGCTCGGTGTTCACCGCGGCGGATCTCGCGGGCGTCGGCCCCATCGTCGCGAATTCCCGCCTGCCCGGCTTCAAGCCTTCGGAACAGCCGGTGTTGGCGCTGGAAAAAGTCCGCTACGTCGGCGAGCCCATCGCTGCCTGCGTCGCTGAGACTCGCGCCGCCGCCGAGGATCTCGCGGCCGAGGTCGAGGTCGATTTCGAGGAGCTGCCGGCGGTGGTGGACATGCTGGCGGCGCGTGCGCCCGGCTCGGTGCTGCTGCACGATGAGTGGGGCGACAACGTCTTTCTCGAGACCGTGGTCGACGCCGACCTGGAGCCGATCCGGCGCAGCGCCGTCATCACCGTGAGGCGCCGCTTCCGCACCGCGCGGCAGTGCATGTCGCCGATCGAGGGCCGCGGCGCGGTCGCGGTCTGGGACCGCCGCCTGGAGCAGCTCCTGATCTACACCGCGACCCAGATCCCGCACATCGTGCGCACGGGTCTCGCCGATTGCTTGCGTCTCGATCACGGCCAAATCCGCGTCGTGGCGCCCGACGTCGGCGGCGGCTTCGGTTACAAGGGCCTGCTGCTCGCTGAGGAGGTCTGCGCCTCCTTCCTTGCGCGCAAGCTCGGTCACCCCGTCCGCTGGATCGAGGACCGGCGCGAGCAGCTCACCGCCAACGCCAATTGCCGGGAGCATCACTACGACATCACCGCCTACGCCGACGCCGAGGGCCGCTTGCTCGCGATCGACGCGGAGGCGACGGTCGATGCCGGCGCCTATTCCGCCTATCCCTTCTCGGCCTGTCTCGAGGCGGCGCAGGTCGCGAGCATCCTGCCGGGTCCGTACGATTTCCAGGCCTACCGCTGCCGCACCTGGTCGGCGGCCACCAACAAGCCGCCGATCCTGCCCTATCGCGGGGTCGCGCGCGCGGGCGTCTGCTTCGTCATGGAGTCGATGATGGACGCGATCGCGCGCGCGGTGAAGCGCGAGCCTTACGAGGTCCGGCTCAGGAACCTGATCCCGCCGGAGAAGATGCCGTTCGACAACATCACCAAGAAGCACTTCGACAGCGGCGATTATCCCGAATGCTTGCGCCGCGCGGTGAAGGCGATCGACTTGCCCGCCGTGCGCGCGCGCCAGGCGAAGGGCGAACCCGACGGCAGCCGCATCGGCGTCGGCTTTGCGATCTTCTGCGAGCAGGCGGCGCACGGCACCTCCGTCTATGCCGGCTGGGGCATTCCGATGGTGCCGGGCTTCGAGCAGGCGGAGGCGCGGCTTACGCCCGACGGCGGGCTCGAGCTCCGCGTCGGCATCCAGTCGCATGGCCAGGGGCTCGAGACCACGCTGGCGCAGGTCGCACACGAGGTGCTCGGTATCGGCCTCGACCGCATCAAGGTGGTGCACGGCGACACCGCGATGACGCCCTACAGCACGGGAACCTGGGGCTCGCGCTGCATGGTGATGGCGGGCGGGGCCGTTGCCACCGCCTGCCGCGAGCTCGCCCAAAGGCTTGCGAATATCGGCGCGCACCTGCTGCAGACCACGCCCGAGCAAGTCACCGTATGCGACGGCAAGGTGATCGGGCCCGCCGGGTCCGTGGAGATCGGCGAGATCGGCAAGACCTGGTACCTGCGGCCGCAGGATCTGCCGGAGGGCGTGGCGGCCGGCGGGCTCGACGTCACCGCCGGCTACAAACCCGTGCGCGACAGCGGCACCTTCAGCTACGCGGCCCACGCCGCGGTGGTCTCGGTCGATATCGAGCTCGGCACCGTGCGCATCCTCGACTACGCCGTGGTCGAGGACGGCGGTGTGCTGGTCAATCCCATGATCGTCGACGGCCAGGTGTTCGGCGGCACCGCGCAGGGGATCGGCACCGCGCTCTACGAGGAGATGCCCTACGACGCCCATGGCCAGCCGCTGGCCTCGACGCTCGCGGACTACATGCTGCCGGGCGCTACCGAGGTGCCGGCAATTCGGGTCGAGCACATGGAGACGCCGTCCCCCTATACGAGCTTCGGCCAGAAGGGCATCGGCGAGGGTGGTGCCATCGGGCCACCCGCCGCGATCGCCAACGCGGTCAACGACGCGCTGGCGCCGCTCGGCGTCGAGTTGACGGAGCTCCCAATGACACCGAAGCGCATCCTCTCGGCGCTTGCCGCGGCGCGCGGCGCATGAAGCCGTTTGCGTTCGACTACGCGCGGCCCAAGGACCTGCGCGAAGCCGGCTCGCTGCTCGCCCGCGGCGGCGAGGGCGCGCGCGTGCTCGCGGGCGGCCAGTCGCTGGGGCCGATGCTCAATTTCCGGCTGGCCCGGCCCTCCCTGCTGGTCGCGATCCATCAATTGCCCGAGCTCTGCGCGGTCGAGGAGGCCACCGACGCCGTCACCCTCGGCGCCTGCGTCACCCACGCCCAGATCGCCGATGGCCGAACCCCCGATATCGGCGCCCGCATTCTCGCGCGCATCGCGGAGGGCATCGCCTACCGCGCCGTGCGCAACCGCGGCACCATCGGTGGCAGCCTCGCCCATGCCGATCCCGCCGCGGACTGGCTCTGCACGCTGACGGCGCTGGGTGCCACGGTGCTGACCTGGCGTGCGAGCGGCGGGCGAAGCATTCCACTCGGCGCCTTCGTGCCCGCGGCTTTCCGCACGGTGCTGGAGCCCGGCGAGCTTGTGCAGGCCGTGCGCATTCCGCGTCCATCCAAGGGCGCGCGCTGGGGCTATTACAAGGCCTGCCGCAAGCCCGGCGAGTTCGCCTTCGCCATGGCGGCGGTGCTGATGGATGAGGCGCGCGGAATGCGGCGGGCCGCGATCGGCGCCGTCGGCGGCCCGCCGGTGCTGCTCGAGGGCGAGCGCGCGGTGCCCGAAGCGGTCGAGGCCGCGCTCGCCGGCAGCGGTCTCGACGCGGTCGAGCGCCGCCAGCAGGCCGTGGCGCTCAAGCGCGCGCTCGCGCAAGCGGCGGCCTGATGCGGCTCGCTCTCGGGGTCAACGGCGCACCGGTCACGGCCGAGGTCGAGCCCCGCACGAGCCTCGCAGATTTCCTGCGCGAGAGCCGGTTGCTCACCGGCACGCATCTCGGCTGCGAGCACGGCGTCTGCGGCGCCTGCACGGTGCTGCTCGACGGCGAACCCGTGCGCTCCTGCATCGCCTACGCCGTCGACTGCGAGGGCCGCGACGTCAGAAGCATCGAGGGGCTCGACGACGATCCCGTCGCCGCCGCCTTGCGCGCGGCCTTCACGGCCGAGCACGCGCTGCAATGCGGCTATTGCACGCCGGGGATGCTGGTGACGGCCCGAGATATCGTGCTGCGCCTGCCCGATGCCGGCGATGCGCGCGTCCGGCTCGAGCTCGCCGGCAATCTCTGCCGATGCACGGGCTACGTCGGCATCGTCCGGGCGATTCGCCGCGTGCTGGAGGCGCGCTCCGAAACCACGCAGCCCGCGCGCGCGGCGCTGCCGGTCGGCCATTTCGCAGCGATGACGGCGTCGGCCACTCCCGCGGCACCCGTCATGCCGCAGATCCCGGGGCCCGGCGAGCGCCTCACCCAGAGGCTTCGTCTCAATCTGCCGCGCGAGGTGGTGTGGCGCGCCGTGCAGGATCCCGCGCTGGTCGCGGGCTGTGTGCCGGGCGCCCGGATTCTCTCGCAAGAGGGTAGTAAGATTCGCGGCGAGATCCTGGCCTCGCTGGGCCCCATCCGCGCGCGCTTTTCCGGCGAGGCCGTCGTGACCTACGACGCGGCGGCTCATGCCGGCAGTCTCACCGGCGAAGGCCGCGACGGCGCCACGGGGACGAGGCTCAGCGGCGAAGCGACCTTCCGCGTGACCGAGGAGGGACCCGCCGCCAGCGCCATCGAGCTCTCGATCGCCTACGCGCTCCGAGGCGCGCTCGCGCAATTCGGCCGCGGCCCCATCGTCCAGGTCTTCGCCCGCGAGCTCGCGGAAACCACAGGGCGCAATCTCGAGGCGCGCCTGCGCTGCGAGACCGTGACGATGCCGCCCGAGCGCCTTACCCTCGGCGCGCTCATGCTGCGCGCATTCTGGCGCCGGCTGCGCGCTCTGTTCGTCCAGCGTAAGGACTGACCTATACTCGGGCCGACCATTGCTCGGGAGCATCCCATGACCACCGACACCCGAAATCCCGTGCTCACCGGCGGCTGCCAGTGCGGCGCCGTGCGCTATGTGCTCTACGCACCGCCGCACAACGTGCACATCTGTCATTGCCGGATGTGCCAGAAGGCGGTGGGCGGGCCCTATGCGGCGCTGGCGCCGGCGAAGCGCGCCGATTTCGCCTGGACGCGCGGCACGCCCGCGGCATTCGCCAGCTCCTCGCTCGCATTGCGGGATTTCTGCCGGGACTGCGGCACGCCATTGGGATTCCGCTATCTCGACAGCGAAACGGTTTCGGTTACCATCGGCAGCCTGGACCGGCCGCAGGACGCAGAGCCGGTGCTGCAATACGGCGTCGAGAGCCGGCTCGACTGGCTGGACGCCCTCAACGCGCTGCCGCGCAAGATCATGGAAACGGAGATGCCGGCTGCGCGGAAGGCGAAGCGCGTCGGCTACCAGCACCCCGACCACGACACCGGCCCAGATTGGAAGGCGCCGGGCGCGGCGACCTGATATCAGCCGCGCCGTGGACCGAACCTAGCGGCCGGCGCGCATCGGCAACTCCGCCTCGGCATTCGCTCCCTGGAGGCAGCATCATGGCGCAGTCGAATCCTCAACGGGCTTCCGGACGGCCCGCATCTTTGAGATACGGGGTTGCAGCCCTATCGGTCGCCGCGGCGGTCACCTTCGCCGCGCTGATGCGGAAATACCTCCATACCGAACCGTTCGCATCGTCGTTTCTTTGCGCGATCATGTTTGCTGCATGGTTTGGTGGTGCCGGTCCGGATCTCCTCGCCATCGTGCTGGCCGTCTTGGGCTTCATTTACTTTGCCGCCGCACCCGGTGACTTCTACGGCATCGCCAGCACGGAGATACCTCGTATCGTCCTGTTCACGATCGCCGGCTTTTTCTTGGTCGCGCTGAGCGCGGCGCAGAGAGCCGCGATGAATTCCCTCCGGCGCGCGCGCGACGATCGGGAGGCCGCGGTTCATGAGTTGGCCGCCTTGAACAAGGCTCTCCAAGCCGAGAACGTGGAGCGCAAGCGGGCCGAAAGCGCGCTGCGGCGAAGCGAAGCTCATCTGGCGGAGGCTCAACGCCTGAGTCACACCGGCAGCTTTGGCTTGGGAGTAGCCAGTGGCGAGGCTGTCTGGTCCAAGGAAATGTATCAGATACTCGAAGTCGACCAGGTGGCCAAACCTACGCTCGACCTGGTCATCCAACGCACTCATCCCGACGAGCGCGAGCTTGTACGCAATGAGCTCGAGAACGTGGCGCTTAGCGACCAGGACTACGACTATGCGCACCGTCTGCTGATGCCGAACGGAGCAATCAAGGACCTGAACGTTCGCGCCCGGCGCATGAAATATGAATCGGGAGAAGAGGAGATTATTTGCGCGCTGATGGACGTCACGGCAAGCAAGCAAGCGCAAGAGGCCTTGCAAACGGCACAGGCCGACCTTGCGCACGTCGCTCGCGCGGTAGCCTTCGCGGAGATGAGCGCGTCGATCGCGCATGAAGTGAATCAGCCGCTCGCTTCCATTGTTGCCAATGGAGAAGCCGGTTTACGCTGGCTTAATCGTGAGGCCCCTGAGATCGGCGAAACACTCGCCGCCATCAGGCGAATTGTCTCCGACGCCAATCGTGCGAGCGGGGTGGTGGGGAGAATTCGCGAGCTCGCCAGGAAGGTTCATCCGGAGGTGATCGAGCTCTCCATCAATGAGGTCATTGACGACGCGATCACTCTCGTGAAGCGGGAGACTGTTAGCCAGCGAATAGCAGTCCAGCTGCGGCTTGCCCCAAGATTGCCGTCGGTCCGTGGAGATCGGATCCAGCTGCAGCAAGTGATCATCAATCTTGTGATCAACGCCGTAGAGGCCATGGCCACGGTCGTCGATCGTGCGCGCGTGGTGACGATCAGAACTAAGCGACAGGACCCCGACCAAGTGCTGGTCACGGTAGAGGACGTCGGGATCGGACTAGAGCCCGAGAGTTTGGATCGGCTTTTCAGCCCGTTCTACACGACGAAGCCCGGCGGAATGGGCATCGGCCTCTCGATTTGCCGCTCCATCGTCGAGGCGCATGAGGGAAGAGTATGGGCTTCGCGCAACAACGGCCCGGGGATGACGTTTCAATTCACCATCCCGGCATATCGGGACTCGCCCAATGCGCCCGCGCCGAGCCGCTCGGCAGAGAGGGCGTGATCGTTCTTCGATGGCCGGGGCCTCAGCGTTTCGACGCCCCGTCCAGAATATGCTGGGGCGTGCTGGAGACGATCTCGGCGTAGTTGGGGACGAACTTGCCGCCCTCGATCAGCCCCACGAAGGCGGGCTTCAGCTCCTCCGCAAGGATCTTGCGGATCTTGGCATGCACCTCGATATCGGACCACTCGCCCACCAGGTAGAAGTGGTCGGGGTCCCTGACGTCGCGGCAGAGCACGCCGTCCTTCACCTGCGCCGGCGACTTGTGCATGGGGTTCTCGTCGGAGTAGTCGAAGGCGTCAAAGAGCTTGATGAACTCGTCGCCCTTCCCCGGCTTCACCCGGAAATCGTAGATGTGGAAGAAGTTGCCGCGCTTGGCCAGAGGTTCGAGCGCCATCGGATGCTCCCGCGTCGAGACAGGGTCGCGCGGAACGATAGCGCAGCGGCACGGCGATAAAAAGCCGGTCTCGGCGGAGTCTCGTTTGGTTGAGATATTCTGAACGCGAATGCCGGAGACTGCCTTCCGCGGCGCCCCGAAGGCGCCGCGCGTGAAGAATCGAGCCAAGGGCCTCGCATCCATGGGTCTTGAGTCCTGTCGTTTCGTCGTTGCGGACAGCAAAGCCTCCACGGGAAGCCGTGGCCGCGCGGGCCTCGGTGCAAAAAACAAAGCCGATTTCCGTAGGAGAACCAAAGGGCTCTCCCAAAGGAACGGCCAAATTGAATGCCAAATGTCAGCTCCTCAAGCCAATTTGCGCGAGGTTCCGAAGGGAATTAGACTCGGCGGTGCATGAGGAGACTGGCAGATGCCTGATAGCGCGCCGCGGCCCAACGCCGATCCCGGTTTTCCCTTCGCCTGGCCCGCGGAGGGGCTCACCCGGATCCCCGACTGGGTCTACACCAGCCCCGAGATCTACGAGCGCGAGGTCGAGCGCATCTTTCACGGGCCCAGCTGGAATTTCGTGGCGCTCGAAGCCGAGCTGCCGGAGCCCGGCTGTTTCCGGCGCTCCTTCGTGGGGCCGACGCCGGTGGTGGTGGCGCGCGATGCCGCCGGCGCCGTGCACGTCTTCGAGAACCGCTGCGCCCATCGCGGCGCCGAGCTCTGCCGTCCCCAGGGCGGCAAGACGACCGAGTTCATCTGCCCCTATCATCAATGGACCTACGACCTGGCGGGGAATTTGACCGCGGTGCCGTTCCGCCGCGGGCTCCAGAACCAGGGCGGCATGCCCAAGGATTTCCGCCTGGAGGAGCACGGCCTCAAGAAGCTCAGCGTCGCGACCCGCGGCGGCGTGGTGTTCGCGTCCTTCGATCCCGACATGCCGAGCCTGGAGGATTATCTCGGCGCCGAGATGATCCGCGACTTCGACGCGACCTTCGACGGCCGCAAGCTCAAGATCCTCGGCTACTACCGGAACACGGTGCCCGCCAATTGGAAGATGTATCACGAGAACCTGAAGGACCCTTACCACGCGACCCTGCTGCACGCGTTCCTGGTGAGCTTCGGTCTGCTGGTGGCCGGCAACAAATCGGCGATGGT
>DATMMM010000081.1:0-7817 GCA_035569735.1 Allostellaceae bacterium
CGGCCCGCCGCCGGCGGCAAGCGCGGCGTTGAGCCCGGCGACCATCCCCTGCCCGGCCGCTTCTTCGTATCCGGTCGTGCCGTTGATCTGGCCGGCGAGATAGAGGCCCGGCAGGCGCCGCGTCTCCAAGGTCGGGTGAAGTTCGCGGGGATCGACGTAATCGTATTCGATCGCATAGCCCGGGCGGATCATGCGCGCCTGCTCGAGCCCGGGGATGTCCCTGAGCATCGCCTGCTGGACGTCGCGGGGCAGCGAGGTCGAGATACCGTTCGGGTAGACCGTGGGGTCGTCGAGCCCTTCCGGTTCCAGGAAGATCTGGTGCCGCTCACGCCCGGCGAAGCGGACCACCTTGTCCTCGATAGACGGGCAATAGCGCGGACCCACGCTCTCGATCTGGCCGGAATAGAGCGGCGCGCGATGCAGATTCTCGCGGATCAACGCGTGAACCGCCGGCGTGGTCTCGGTGATATGGCAGGGAATCTGCGGCTGGGTGATGGCTCTGGTCAGGAATGAAAACGGCTGCGGCGGGTCGTCGCCGAGCTGCCGCTCGAGCCCCGCCCAGTCGATCGTGGTGCCGTCGAGCCGCGGCGGCGTCCCTGTCTTGAGCCGGCCGAGGCGGAATCCGAGCTTCGCGAGGGTCGCCGACAGGCCCAACGAGGGTGCCTCGCCGACCCGCCCGGCCGGGATCTTCTCCTCGCCGATGTGGATGAGGCCTCGGAGGAAAGTGCCTGTAGTGAGGATCACGCGGCCAGCCGCCAGGGTCTCGCCGGCCGCTGTCAGCACGCCGATAACCCGTCCCTCAGCGTCAAAGACCAGGTCCTCGGCCCCGGCCTCGGCAATCTCGAGATTCACCTGCTCTGCCAGGATCGCCTGCATAGCCTGCCGATAGAGCTTGCGATCCGCCTGGGCCCGAGGCCCCCGCACAGCCGGGCCTTTGCTGCGGTTGAGCACGCGGAATTGGATGCCCGCGCGATCGATGGCCCTGGCCATCACGCCGTCGAGGCCATCGATCTCGCGGACCAGATGGCCCTTGGCGAGACCGCCGATCGCGGGGTTGCATGACATCTCGCCGATGGTGGCCCGGCGGTGAGTGAGCATCAGGGTGCGCGCACCCAATCGTGCCGAAGCGGCTGCCGCTTCACAGCCGGCATGTCCGCCGCCGATCACAATGACATCGTATCCCGCCATGATGGCGCGCACTCTATGGCGGTGCGGCAAGCCTGTTCAAGTTTCACATGAAACATGGCCTCTTCGATACCTGGTGCGCGCGCCGGTGCGTTGACACCTCTTCGCTTGCAGCCGATAACGCCCCATGCCGTCCTGGTGGATCCTGGCTTGGCCCGGCCTTTGTGCCAGCATAGCGGGAGTGGGCTTCGCCAGATTCTCCTATACGGCGATCATCCCTTTTCTGATCGGCTCGGGCCAGGTCACGCCGCCTGAGGCCGCCTACCTCGGCGCGGCCGGATTGGCTGGATACCTCATGGGCGCGCTGATTGCCCATCGATTGGCGCTGCGGATCGGGAGTGCAGTGGGGATCCGCGCGAGCTTGGTCCTGACCGCGGTGGGGCTTGGGCTTTCAGCAGCCCCAGGTGGATTCTGGTGGCTGCTGCCCTGGCGCGGTCTGGTCGGCGTCACCGGCGGCGTCCTTATGGTCCTCGCACCGAGTTTTCTCCTCACGCAGGTGCCCCCTGCGGTCAGGGGCCGCGCGGGAGGTATTATTTATGCCGGAGTGGGGCTGGGCGCCGGATTGGGCAGTCTCATCGTAGCGCCTTTGGCCTCACTCTCTCCTGCCTTGGCTTGGCTCGGCTTGAGCTTCGGTGGCGCCCTGGCGGCGGCTGTCTCTTGGCGACGCTGGCACGGCGGCTTGGCCCTGGGGGCGCCGGGTGTTGCGCTCGCAGCGCCGACCGCGCTCGCGTTGCCGCTCATCCTGGGCTGTCTGGCCTTTGCCGCAGACGGTGCGGGATTCATCCCTCACTCCGTGTTCTGGGTCGATTTCGTCGCGCGCGAGCTCGGGCTTGGCACCAAGGTGGGCAGCCTCACCTGGCTGCTGTTCGGCCTGGGTGCCGTGGTCGGCCCCGCGCTCGCGGGAAGCCTCGGCGACCGCATCGGCCTCGCCCGCGCCTATGTCGTGGTGTTCGTAGTGAAGGCGATCGCGGTGGTGCTGCCCTGGCAGTTCTCGGCCGTGCCGGTGTTGGCGCTCTCCTCGCTCGTGGTGGGCGCGCTCACGCCCGCGATCCCGGCACTGTTCTCGGCCCGCGTCGCCGAGCTCGTGCCGCCCCGCGACCAGTCGCGCATCTGGGGCTGGGCCACCCTGTCGTTCGCAGTGGCGCAAGCCGGGGGCGCCTACGGACTCTCCTTCGCCTACGAGCAGATCGGTGCCTATCGCCCGCTCTATCTCGTGGGCGCGCTCATCGAAGGAACGGGCGCGCTCTGTGCGGCGCTGGCGCTCTTGGTGCGTCCTTCGACTCGCGTCGCTTCGCGACATGGGTGAGGATGAGGCACCTATTTCCCGATGCAGAAATCTCGAAAAATAATGCCCAGGAGATCCTCGACATCGACGCGGCCGGTGATGCGGCCGAGCGCGCGGGCGGCGAGGCGGAGGTCTTCGGCGGCTAGCTCCGGCAGCGCCGCGGCGTCATAGCGGCCGAGCGCCGCCAGACACTCCTCGAGAGCCGCGCGGTGGCGTGCCCGGGTGATGAGTGGCGCCTCCGTCGTGCCGAAGCGGCGCGCGAGTTCCTCGGTGAGTCTTGCCAGCAGCGCCTCGAGTCCGGCGCCGGTCTGGACGGAGATCCGGAGCGCCGGTGTGGCGCCCAACCGATCGGTCCAGGCGCTCGCGCTCGCAGTCGCTGCGAGGTCGATCTTGTTCGCCACCAGGAGCGTGTCGGCATCGACGAGCGCGCGAACGGCTGCAGTCACCTCCTCCGGCCGCGTGGCGTCGAGCACCATCAGCTTGAGATCCGCCTCCGCCGCCCGCGTCCGCGCCCGGCGCACGCCTTCGGCTTCGATTGCGTCGCCAGACTCCCGGAGGCCCGCGGTGTCCGCGAGGATCGCGGGATACCCGCCGAGGTCGAGGTGCACCTCGATCACGTCGCGGGTGGTCCCGGCGGTGGCCGAGGTGATCGCAGCATCGCGCCGCGCCAGTGCATTCAGCAGGCTCGACTTTCCCGCGTTGGGCGGTCCGAGGATCGCAATGGAGAGTCCCTCCCGCAACCGCTCGCCGCGGCGTTTATCCGCCAAATGGCCGCCAATCTCGTCAGTGAGCTGCGGAACCGTGCCCGTTACTCCATCGATTACTGCTGGAGGAAGCCCCTCATCCGGGAAATCGATTGCGGCTTCCAGGTGCGCCAGGGCCCGCAGCAGACGTTCTCGCCAGCCCTCATAGAGCTGCCCCAGCTCGCCTGAGAGCTGGCGCAGCGCCTGGTGCCGCTGGGCTGCAGTCTCGGCCGCCACCAGATCGGCCACCGCCTCCGCCTCCGTGAGATCGAGCTTTCCGTTCTCGAAGGCACGGCGGGTGAATTCACCCGGTGCTGCAAGCCGTAATCCGGGTTGTCGCCCCAGAACCGCGTATAATGCGGCCAGAACCGCCTGACTGCCGTGCACATGCAGCTCTGCCAGTGTTTCGCCCGTGTAACTATGCGGACCGGGAAATACCGCGACCAGACCTTGATCGATCGGCTCGTTGCTCTCGGGGTCCAGGAACCGCGCGCGGCGCAGTCGCTGCGGCGGCGGGGCAGCCACACCCAACACCCGCAACGCCTCCAGCGTGCGTGGGCCTGAGATCCGGATCACCGCGATCCCGGCTTGGCCGGGCGCGGTCGCGCAGGCGAAAATCGTGTCGGTGGGTGGCGGGAGGGCCAAAGCGTGGGCTCGCGGGCATGAAGCGCAGGAAACGGGTTGAGATGCCTGCCCCTCGATCACACTATAACTCGTAACCGCTCCCCGCAATTCGCCGCCGGACCTCGAGACACCGGCCGCCCCGCGAGTTCCCATGACCCGACAGAACGCCCTCGCTCACGAGACGAGCCCCTATCTGCTCCAGCACAAGGACAATCCCGTGCACTGGCAGGCGTGGGGTCCTGAAGCCTTTGCCGCCGCCAAGGCCGAGGACAAGCCGATCCTGCTCTCGATCGGCTACGCCGCTTGCCATTGGTGCCATGTGATGGCGCATGAGAGCTTCGAGAATCCCGAGATCGCGCGGCTGATGAATGACGAGTTCATCAGCATCAAACTCGACCGCGAGGAGCGGCCGGACGTCGATACGATCTACCAGCACGCCCTCGCGCTCCTGGGCGAGCAAGGCGGCTGGCCACTCACGATGTTCCTGACGCCGGAGCGCGAGCCGTTCTGGGGCGGCACCTATTTCCCGCCGGAACAGCGCTGGGGCCGGCCAGGATTCCCGCAGGTGCTGCAGGCACTCGCGCGCGCGTACCGCGAGGACCGCGAGGCCGTCTCGAAAAATGTCGCGGCGCTCACCCAGGCGCTCGGCCGGCTCGCCACGCCGACCGCGGGCGACGGCGTCTCGATCGAGCTCACCGACCGCATCGCCGAGCGGCTGACGCGCGAGATCGATTGGACCCATGGCGGCATCGGCGACGCGCCAAAGTTTCCGCAGGCGAGCCTGCTCTCGGTGCTGTGGCGCGGCTACCGCCGCACCGGTACCGAGGCGATGCGCAATGCCGTCACGCTCACGCTTGACCACATCTCGCAAGGCGGCATCTACGACCACGTCGGCGGCGGCTTCGCGCGCTACGCGGTCGACCGGCAATGGCTGGTGCCGCATTTCGAGAAGATGCTCTACGACAACGCCCAGCTCGTGGAGCTCCTGACTCATGCCCATCAGGCGACGGGAAAGCCGCTCTATGCCGAGCGGGTCGCCGAGACGGTGGCGTGGCTTGTGCGCGAGATGCGCCAGAGCGGCGGCGGTTTTTCCTCCAGCCTCGACGCCGACAGCGAGCATGAGGAAGGCAAGTTTTATGTCTGGACCGAGGCCGAGATCGATGCGCTTCTCGGCCCGCGCGCCGCGCGCTTCAAGGACATCTACGACGTGACGCCTGCCGGCAACTGGGAAGACCACACGATCCTCAATCGCCTCGAGCATCTCGAGCGCGTGGAGGATGCGGTCGAGGCGGAACTTACCGAGGACCGCACGATGCTGCTGCAAGCGCGCGCCAAGCGCGTGCGGCCCGGACTCGACGACAAGGTGCTGGCGGACTGGAACGGTCTCATGATCGGCGCGCTTGCCTACGCGGCGCCAGTGCTGGGGAAACCGGACTGGCTCGCGCTCGCCGAGCAAGCCTTCGCCTTCGTCGAGCGCGACATGACCGCGCCCGACGGCCGGCTCCGACACAGCTGGCGCGCCGGCCGCGCCGCGCACCCGGCGACGCTCGATGACTACGCCAATCTCTCGCGCGCGGCGCTGCTGCTCCGCGAGGCGACCGGCAAGTCCGGCTATCTCGCGCGGGCCCGCGCGTGGGTCGATCTGGTCGAGCGCTATTACGCCGACAGCGCCGGCGGCTATTTCGTCGCGGCCTCCGACACCGAGGGCCTGCTGACACGCCCCAAGACGGTGCAGGACGCCGCTACGCCTTCCGGCAACGGCACCATGGTCGAGGTCCTGGCCCGGCTCTATTACCTCACCGGCGAGGATTCCTATCGCGCGCGCGCAGAGGCGACGGTCAAAGCCTTCGCCGGCGACGTGCCGAAGAATTTCTTCCCGTTCGGCTCGCTCTTGAACGGCAACGAAATGCTGCAGCGGGCGGTGCAGGTGGTGATCCGCGGCCAGCGCGGCGAGAGGGACACCGACGCGTTGGTGCGCGCGGTCCATTCGGTGTCGCTACCCACCCGCGTTCTCGCGGTGGTCGAGCCCGGCGCCGCCTTGCCGGCGAACCATCCCGCCGCCGGCAAGGATCAAGTCGCAGGCCGCGCCACCGCCTATGTCTGCCGCGGCCCGGTCTGCTCGGTGCCGATCACGGATGCCGAGCAATTGCGCAAGGAGTTGGAGCAGCATCATGCCTGAGATCACCGTTCCGAGCCCGATGGGGCCGTTGAGCATCGAGGAGCAAGGCGGCGCGCTCGTCGCCCTGCATTGGCGAAAGGCGCACCAGGAGAGCCCGACGCCGCTCCTCGAGGACGCCGCCCGCCAGCTTCGCGCCTATTTCGCCCGCGCGCGCCGCGACTTCGATCTGCCGTTCAAGCCCGATGGTTCTGCCTTTGAGCAGCAGGTCTGGGCCGCGATGCAGCGCATCCCCTATGGCGAGACGCGCAGCTATGGCGAGATCGCCACCGAGACCGGCGGCATGCCGCAGGAGGTCGGCAGCGCCTGCGGCAGCAACCCACTGCCGATCTTGATCCCCTGCCACCGCGTGCTCGCCGGCGGCGGCAAGCTCGGCGGTTACAGCGGCAAAGGTGGCCTCGAGACCAAGACGACGCTTCTCGTCCTCGAAGGGCGGCTGCTCGTCTAGTGCTCGGGGTGACAAAGACGCGGAGCCGGGGCTAAGCTTTGCAAAATCCACAAACGGGAGCACAGACATGCCCGACGTCACCATCCGCGCCGCCGATGGCGGCAGCTTCGGCGCTTATCTCGCAACACCCCACGGCACCGGGGCCGCTGGCACGGGCCGTGGCCCAGGCGTGGTGCTGATCCAGGAGATCTTCGGCGTCAACAAAGTGATGCGCGACCTGGCCGACGGCTTCGCACGCCAAGGTTACGTCGTGCTCTGCCCCGATCTGTTCTGGCGCCAGGAACCGGGCATCCAGATCACCGACCAGACCGAGGCGGAGTGGGCGAAGGCCTTCTCGCTCTACAAGGGCCTCGACGAGGCGAAGGGCGTCGAGGATTTGAAATCGACCCTCGCGCATCTCCGAAAGCTCCCGGCCTGCACCGGCAAGGTCGGCTCGGTCGGCTACTGTCTCGGCGGCAAGCTCGCCTATTTGATGGCGACTCGCTCGGACGCGGACAGCTCGGTCGGATACTACGGCGTTGCCATCGACGCGGCGCTCGACGAGGCCAAATCGATCAAGAAACCGCTGCTGCTGCACATCGCCGAGAAGGACGAGTACTGTCCGCCGCCGGCGCAGGCCAAGATCAAGGACACCCTCAAGGGCAACCCGCAGGTCTCCCTCCACAGCTATCCCGGCGTCGATCACGCTTTCGCGCGCGTGGGCGGCCAGCACTACGACAAGAGGAGCGCGGACCTCGCAAACCAGCGCACCGCGGAATTTTTCCAGAAACATCTAAAATAGAAGGACGAGCCATGCCCCACGCGATCCGTCTGCACAAGACCGGCGGCCCCGAGGTTCTCACCTGGGAAGAGGTGAGTGTGGGCAAGCCTGGGCCCGGCGAGGCGCGCGTGCGTCACACCGCGATCGGCGTCAACTACGTCGACACCTATTTCCGCAGCGGGCTCTATCCCGCGACGCTGCCGAGCGGGCTTGGCTCCGAAGCGGCGGGCGTGGTCGAGGAAGTGGGGCCCGGTGTCGCTGACATCAAACCCGGCGACCGCGTCGCCTACGGCTCCGGTCCGCTCGGCGCTTATTCCGAGGCGCGGGTCATGCCGGCGGACCGCCTCATCGTACTGCCCAACGGCATCACCGACCAGCAGGCCGCGGCGATGATGCTCAAGGGCCTGACCACGCAGTATCTGATCCGGCAGATCTTCAAAGTGAAGCGCGGCGACACCATCCTGTTCCACGCGGCGGCCGGTGGCGTCGGCACCATCGCCTGCCAATGGGCGAAATCGCTGGGCGCCACCGTGATCGGCATCGTCGGCACCGAGGAGAAGGCGAAGCTCGCGAAGGCGCACGGCTGCGACCACCCG
>DATMMM010000082.1:0-9355 GCA_035569735.1 Allostellaceae bacterium
CACCACGGAGACGCCGACGCCGTGCAGGCCACCGGACACCTTGTAGGCGTTCTGATCGAATTTCCCGCCGGCGTGCAGCTGGGTCATGATGACCTCGGCCGCCGAGACGCCTTCCTCGTGGTGGATGTCGACCGGAATGCCGCGGCCGTTGTCGGTGACCGTGCAGGAGCCGTCGCCGTTCAAGGTCACGGTGATGGTGTCGCAGAAGCCGCCCAGCGCCTCGTCGATCGAATTGTCGACGACCTCGTAGACCATGTGATGCAGGCCCGAGCCGTCGTCGGTGTCGCCGATATACATGCCCGGGCGCTTGCGCACGGCGTCGAGCCCGCGCAGCACCTTGATCGATTCGGCCGTGTAATCCTCGGCGCCGTTGCCGTTTCCGGTGGCCGGAAGATCACTCATTCTCAACTCGCGTCCCATAAAGCATCGTCAAGCCGGTGCGAGCGCCGCATCGGCGACGGAAAAGAATTGCGCACGGCCGCGCAGCCCCTCGAAGAGGGCGGCGTCCGTGCCGGTAAGCCAGGCCTGAGCGCCGAGGCGCAGGATCTCGCCGAAGAGGGCGCCGCGGCGCGCGGGGTCGAGATGCGCCGCCACCTCGTCGAGCAGCAGGAGCGGTGCGCGTCCCTTGAGCGCGGCTTGGAGCCGCGCATGCGCCAGCACGATCGAGATCAAGAGCGCTTTCTGCTCGCCGGTCGAGCCCTCCGCCACCGGCATGCCGGTGGCGGCGTGGCGCACCATCAGGTCGCTCCGATGCGGCCCCAAGAGTGTCACGCCGGCCTCGGCATCCTGTCGCCGTAGTTCCTTGAGCCGCGCCCGCATTTCGTCCTCGGCGCCGAGCGCGGGGAGTCGCTCCAGCAAAACCTCGATCTCGCCCTTGAGCGCCAATCGCGCCGCCGGGAACGCGCCGATGGCCTCCGCCGAGGCGTGGTCGAGCTGCGCCACCGTCTCTCGCCGCGCGGCCGCGATCGCGATCCCCGTCGCCGCCATGGTCTCCTCGAGGGCCGCCAGCCAGCTCGCATCCATCGGGCCGTCGCGCAACAGCCGCGCGCGCTCGCGCATCGCCTGCTCGTAGGCCGAGACCCGCTGGGCATGCTCGGCATCGAAGCCGTAAACCAGGCGGTCCAGGAACCGCCGGCGCGCCGAGCCGCCCTCGACGAAGAGCCGATCCATCGCGGGCGTCAGCCACACCACGCCCAAATGCCGTGCAAGCGCCGCCTGGCTCTTGGCGCTCTCGCCATCGACCAGCAGGACCCGCCGCTCGCTCGCCTCCGAGGCTTCCCGGCCGGTGCCGATCTCGAGCGTGCCGGTTGGGATCTCCAGGCTTGCATGGATCGCCCAGGCGCCGCCCGCGGGCTCGCCGAGCGCGCCCTCGGGTGTCTTCTGCCGCCGGTCGATCTCGCCGAGCCGCGCCCGCCGGAGGCCCCGGCCGGGCGCCAGGAACGAGAGTGCCTCGAGCAGATTGGTCTTGCCCGCGCCATTCGGGCCGAAGAGCGCCACGGGCGCCGGCGTCACCTGAAGCCGCGCGGCGCCATAGCCGCGGAAGTCCGTGAGCACGAGGCGCCGCACGGCAGCCGCGCCCGAGGCGGGTGCGAGCCCACCCGCGGCGCCCGCGAGCGCCGTCCGGGGCAGAGCCAAGATGCCGTGATCGCCTCTCACGCGGGTTCTTCCTATGACTGGTAACGCAGGCGCGGGTTCAGACGCGCATCGGCATCAGCACGTAGAGCGCGCTTGTGTCGGTGCTGTCGCGCACGAGCGTGGGCGAGGCCGCATCGGCGATCGCAAAGCGCGCGCCCTCTCCCTCGATCTGCTGGGCGATATCCAAGAGATAGCGCGAGTTGAAGCCGATCTCGATGGGTGAGGCAGTATAGCGCGCCTCGATCTCCTCGCTCGCTGTACCGTTCTCCGGGCTGGTGGCGGAGAGCGTGAGACTGCCACGCTCCAGGCTGAGCTTCACGGCCCGGCTCTTCTCGGTCGAAATCGTCGAGACGCGATCGACCGCGGCGGCGAAATCCTTGCAGACCACCTCCAGGACCTTGTCGTTCCCCGTCGGTATCACCCGGTCGTAATCGGGGAAAGTGCCGTCGATCAACTTGGAGGTGAGCACGGTATCCCCGAGCACGAAGCGGATCTTCGTCTCGGAGAGCGAGACGGTGACGTCCTCGCTGACCTCGTCCAGGAGCTTGCGCAGCTCCATGACGGCCTTGCGCGGCACGATCACGCCGGGCATGCCCGAGGCACCCTCCGGCAACGGCAGCTCCATGCGCGCGAGACGATGGCCATCGGTCGCCACCGCCCGCAGCATCGAGACCCCGTCGCTCTTGGCGGCGTGGACGTAGATGCCGTTCAAGTAATAGCGGGTCTCCTCGGTCGAGATCGCAAACCGCGTCCGGTCGATAAGGCGCTTCAGATCCGCCGCCGCCAGCGTGAAGGCGTAGGGCAGGTCGCCGCTCGCCATCAGCGGATAGTCCTCGGGCGGCAGGCAGGCGAGCGAGAACACCGACCGCCCCGCCCGCACGGTCATCGAGCCCTTGTCGCCGCTCGCGGAGACCTCCACCTGCGCGCCCTCCGGGAGCTTGCGCACGATGTCGTAGAGCGTGTGCGCGGGTGCCGTTGTGGTGCCGTTCCCCCCGACCTGCGCCGGCACGCTGCCGGCGATCTCGAGGTCCATGTCGGTGGCGGAGAGCGCCAGCTTGCCGTCGCCCGCGCGGATCAGCACGTTCGAGAGGATCGCGATCGTATTGCGGCGCTCGACGACGCTCTGCACATGCCCCAAGGTGCGCAGCAACTGGGCCCGTTCGATGGTGAGCTTCATGGCGGTTGGCCGTGCCCTTTTTCGGTTTTCCGAGCAGTCCCTCGGCAGGAAAAGGCGCCCCCCGAGGCACCCCCGCCGGGCGCCGAAATCGGCTCCCTCGAGCGGTCCTGAATTATAGCAGAAACCTGTGATGAACGGAGCCTTTTCGAGTCGTGGACGATGATCAAACGACCCGTAATTTCAGGGACTTGCCAAGTGCCGCCGATGGCTATGCCCAGGTGATTTCGCGCCGGCCCGGAATGCTCGGGAAAGCGTCGTCGACTCGGCAGGGCGCGGGTTGCCTCAGGCCGCGGGCGCGCAGCCCGGGTGCGGCTTCAAGATGCGCTGGGTGCTGGGCGGGTTTTTGGCGAGCTTGTCGACGGGCCGGATCGGGCGGCGCACCAGCTCGCCGCCGCAGTTGGGACAGCGGCCCTTGAAGACGCTGTCCGTGCAGCTCCGGCAGAAGGTGCACTCGAAGGTGCAGATCATCGCCTCCGTCGATTGCGGCGGCAGATCGCGGTTGCAGCACTCGCAGTTGGGGCGGAGCTCCAGCACGGGCGGGCTTCAGGTCTCCAGCATGCGGCGCAGGAGCTCGACGTCCTCGGCTATCCCGCGGTCGCCCGCGCGTAGCTCCTCGATCTTGCGCACGGCATGCATGACCGTGGTGTGATCGCGGCCGCCGAATTTCCGGCCGATCTCCGGGAGGGAGCGGGGCGTCAGCTGCTTGCAGAGCCACATCGCGACTTGGCGCGGCCGTGCCACGGCTCTGGCGCGCCGCGCGGAGTGCATGTCGGCCAGCCGGATGTTGTAGTGCTCGGCGACGCGCTTCTGGATCTCGTCGATGGTGATGCGGCGGTCGTTGGCGCGCAGCAGGTCGTGCAGCACCTCCTGCGCCATCTCGATGTCGATGCTGCGTCCCACCAGCTGCGCGTGGGCGGTGATCCGGTTCAGGGCGCCCTCGAGCTCGCGCACGTTCGAGGTGATCTTGTGCGCCAGGAACTCCAGCACCTTGGACGGGATCTGCCCGCCGAGCTTCTCGGCCTTGGCCTGCAGGATGCCGAGACGGAGCTCGTAGGTCGTGGGATGGATATCCGCCACCAGGCCCCAGCCGAGCCGGGAGCGCATGCGCTCCTCGAGGCCTTCGAGGTCGGAGGGCGACTTGTCGGCGGAGATGATGATCTGCCGGTTCTGGTCGACCAGCGCGTTGAAGGTGTGGAAGAACTCTTCTTGAGTAGAATCCTTGCCGCCGATGAACTGCACGTCGTCGATCATCAGCGCGTCGACCGAGCGGAACTGCTCCTTGAACGCAACCGTGTCCTTGAACCGCAGCGCGCGTACGAACGTGTACATGAACTTCTCGGCGGACATGTAGATCACTTTACGCCGCGGGTTCTGCGTGCGGATGTGCCAGGCGATCGCATGCATCAGGTGCGTCTTGCCGAGACCGACGCCGCCATAAAGATAAAGCGGGTTGAACGGCACGCTCTGCGCCTCGCTGACGCAGCATTCGGCGACGCGCCGCGCCGCCGCATGGCCGAACTCGTTGGGCTTGCCGACGATGAAATTATCGAAGGTGAAGCGCGGATCGAGCGGCGCGCCAATCTCCGCGCGCTCGACCTCGATCTCGCTGGCGCTGGTGCGGCCATTCTTCGGCGCGGCCGGCGGCTCGGGCTCGGCGCGCATGTCGCCCGAGCCCGAGCCCACCACGACCTCGATCCCCGCGATCGCGCTGTTCTCGCCGTTCCAGAGCACGCGGATGCGATTTGCGTAGTGGGTGGCGACCCAATCGCGCAGGAACTTCGTCGGCACCGCGATGCGCACCCGCCCGCCGTTGATTTCCGCGAGCGTCATCGATTTCAGCCAGCTGCGGTAGGCGGCGTCGCCGACCTCATCGCGCAAACGGCCGCGGATGCGCGCCCATTGGCTCTGAATTTCGGGGCTCAACCCCTTCATCTCGGCCATCACTTTCGCTCCCCCAGGCCGTGACGGTTTCCCCAGCGAAGCGCCTCGCGGTCCGCGCATGCGGACGCAATGAAATTCCTGATCGTCTCCCCCAAGCCTCGCCTCCACGCTTCTCGCGACGACAACGCGATACCCGTTGCCTCGGGAAATCGTTTCCCCGGCCCCCCACTCCTCGCATCACGACTCTTTAGATGCTCGGTTCCCGCGACTAGTTCAGGCTTTGGTTATTTTGCGGCTACTAAACTGTTGTCAGCGAACGTGAGGCGGGCTGGTTTCGCATTGCTCAAAATTATTTTTACCCACCGCGCTCGCAGGTCGGGCACTTTAGCGAAGCGCGCTCTCTTATGGCAACATGATCTTGCAACCGATGTGACGGATTTTTGCAGGCGTTGCGTTTGTGCATCGTCGACGACCGTCGCTCGCGCTCCGCTCGCGCAACAAAAAACCGCGCTCGTGCGCGAGCGCGGCTTCGATCTCGGATGAGTGTCGGCTCAGAGCGCGTTGATGCGCGCGGAAAGACGCGAAAGCTTGCGCGCCGCGGTGTTCCTGTGAAGCACGCCTTTCGTGACCCCGCGATGCAGCGCGGGCTGCGCTTGCTCGAAGGCGGCGCGCGCGGCGGCCTTGTCGCCGGCGGCGATCGCGGTCTCGACCTTCTTGACGGAGGTGCGGATGCGCGAGAGGCGCATGTGATTGACGAGCGTGCGCCGTACGGTCTGGCGCGCGCGTTTCTTTGCCGACTTGATGTTGGCCATGGCCCTCTTGCCCTGGAAAAACCGCTCGAATGCGTGAAAAGCGAGCGCGCTCTATAGCCAGAGAGCGGCAGCCCGTCAAGTCCGCCGGGTTCAGCGGTTTTTGAAGCGGGGCTTGCGCTTCTCCACGAAGGCGGCCATGCCCTCCTTTTGATCCTCCGTCGCGAACAGCGAGTGGAAGAGCCGCCGCTCGAAGCGCACGCCCTCCGCAAGCGTCGTCTCGTAGGCGCGATTGACCGCCTCCTTGGCCATCAGCACCGACGGCCGCGACATTTCCGCGATCCTGGTCGCGACTTTGAGCGTCTCCTCGAGGAGTTGCTCCGCCGGCACCACGCGCGAGACCAAGCCGCTGCGCTCGGCTTCCGCCGCATCCATCATGCGGCCGGTCAACACCATGTCCATCGCTTTGGCTTTGCCCACGAAACGCGTCAACCGCTGCGTCCCGCCGGCACCCGGTATGACGCCGAGCGTGATCTCGGGCTGGCCGAACTTCGCGCTGTCGGCGGCGATGATGGTGTCGCACATCATGGCGACCTCGCAACCGCCGCCCAGCGCGAAACCCGCGACCGCCGCCACGATGGGCTTGCGGCAGGTGCTGACACGTTCCCAGCCGCCCGTGATGAAATCGTTCAGATAAACGTCGGTGAACGAGCGGCCGGCCATCTCCTTGATGTCGGCGCCGGCCGCGAAGGCCTTGGCGCTGCCCGTGATAACCACGGCGCCGATGGCGTCGTCGGCTTCGAAGGCGTCGAGCGCGTGAGCGACCTCGCGCACCAGCGCATCGCAGAGCGCGTTCAACGCCTGCGGCCGGTTGAGCGTGATCAGGCCCACGGGCCCGCGCGTCTCCACGAGGATGTTGGTGTATGCCATGGCGCCTATCCTATTTAGGTAACAAGGTGAAGGTGACCCAGAGGTCGCCATCGCGACCGGAGATATCGAGACGCAAGGTCTCGGTCTCGCGGGTCCAGGATTCACCCGAGGGCTTCCAGCCGAGCTGCGGCAAGGTCGAGGCGTAGAAGCTGCGCACCGCCGCCTTGGTGACCTTGCCGCGCGCGCTCGCCTCGATGATGCGGCCCTCGGGCTTGTCGAAGACGAGATCGCTGCCTTTGACCGGTGCCAACTCTTTCATCAGCGGCACGTCCTCGGTGCCCGGCACGAATTGCTGGGCCTGAGCGGAGGCGGCGCCGAGCACGAGGCCCGCGGCCAGCAGCGCGACGGAAAACGTTAATCGGCGGGGCATCGGGGAAGCCTAGCTCCGGGCTTGGGTGCGCGCAACGCCGGGCGGCGGGCCTCAGAAATCCCGGGCGCCGAAGCGGGCGAAGTCGTCGGATATCCCGGGATCGATGCGCTTGGCCGCAAGCACATCCTTATCGGCGCCGGCCGCATCGCCCTTGATGCGCTTGGCCTCGCCGCGGCCATAGAGCGCGCTCGCAAGCTGCGGGGAGAGCTTCAAGGCCGCGTCATAATCCGCGATGGCGAGATCGAGCCGCCGCATCTTGAGATAGGCGAGGCCGCGGTTGTCCAGCGTCTTGGCGGTGCCGGGCGCCAATCGCAGAGATTCGTTGCAATCGGCCACCGCCTCTTGCAGGCGGCCCAGGATGGCGCGATCCCGGCAACGGTCGGCGAGCGCGTCGGCGTCTCCTGGCTTGAGCCGGACCACTTGGTCCCAATCGAAGACCGAGCGGTCATATTGGCCGAGGGCCCGATGGGCATTCGCCCTAGTGGCGTAAGCGTCTGCGAAAGTTGGGTTGAGTTTGATCGACTGGTCGTAGTCGGTGATGGCGCGCTCGTAGTCGCCTTTGACCAGATAGGCGTTGCCGCGATTGTAGAAGGCCGGGGCCTGGTCGGGTGCCGCTTTGATCGAGCGGTCGAAATCCTCGATCGCGCGGTCATAGTCGCCCTTGGCGTAGTAGGCGATGCCGCGGTCGAGCGCGGCATCGGCGGCATCCCCGGGATTGAGCTTCAGAACCTGGCTGAAATCCTCGATGGCGCGGTCGTAGTCGCCCTTGTCCCGGAAGGCGAGGCCCCGGTCCTTGATCGCCGCCGCGCTGCCGGGCTCGAGCTCGATTGCCTTGCTGAAGTCGGCGATGGCGCGATCGTAAAGCCGCTGGTTGCGATAGGCGATCCCGCGGTCGCGGTAGGCAAGGGCGTTGCCCGGCTCGAGCTTCAGGGTCTCGGTGAAATCCTCGATGGCGCGGTCGTACTGGTGCTTGCCATAGTAGGCAAAGCCGCGGCTGAAGTGCGCGCCCGCATTGCCGGCATCGAGCGTGATGGCGCGGTCGAGGTCTTCGATGGCGCGGTCGTACTGCCCCATGTCGCTCAGCGCCTTGCCTCGGCTGATCAGCGCATCGACGTCGTTCGCCTGCAGCTTGATGGCTCGGCTGTAATCCTCGATCGCGCGGTCTCGCTGGCCGCTGCGCTCCAAAGCGACGCCGCGGTTGTAGAGGAGGGTCGCGTTGTTGGCATCGAGCTCCACGGCCCGGTCGTAATCGGCGATCGCGGCATCGAATTGCCCGAGCGCCGTCCGGGCATTGCCGCGGCCCTCGAAGGCGAAGGCGTCGGAGCCGTCGAGCTTGATCGCCTGATCATAATCTTGGGCCGCGCGGTCGTATTGACCCTTGCTGTAGTAGACCGAGCCGCGGCCGTCGTAGGCCGTGGGCTCGTTCGGATCGAGCTTGATCGCCTGATCGTAGTCCTCGATCGCACGCTCGACGTCGCCCTTGCGGTAGCGGGCGTTGCCGCGGTTGTTGAAGGCGAGCGCGCGATCCCTGGCGCTGCCGCCGGGGGTCTCGATGATGGCCGTGCAGCCGGCGATGCTGGTGTCGCTGTCGGCATTCCGGCAGCGCGCCCAATCGTCGTCGCGGCTCTGCGCAAACGCCGCGCCCACGAGGGTCACGAGCAGCACCGGCAGCGATATCCACCCACTCGCTTTCATTCGAGCGCCCCTTCAGCGCTGTCGTTTGACGCAATAGAATGTCGAGCGGTTGCTCTGCACGATGCGCCGGATGCCGCCGCCGCAATCGCAACCCGGACACGGCTCGCCTTCCCGGCCGTAGACCGCCCACTGATGCTGGAAATACCCGAGCTCGCCCGAGGCTTGCACATAATTGCGGAGCGACGAGCCGCCGGCGGCGATCGCGCGCTCGAGCACCTCGCGGATCGCCAGCACCAGACGGCGCGCGCGCTCGAGTGTCACGGTGCGTGCCAGGCGCCTAGGCGAGAGGCCGGCGTGGTAGAGCACCTCGGATACATAGATGTTGCCGAGCCCGGCGACGATCTGCTGATCGAGCAGCGCCGCCTTCAAGGGCGTGCGCTTGCCCGTCAGCGCCGCCGCCAGCCTCTCGCCGGTGAAGCCGGGATCGAGCGGCTCCGGCCCAAGCTCGCGGAGCAGCGGGTGCTTCTCCAGCGCTTCCGCGCGCAGATAGTCGAGCACGCCGAAGCGGCGCTGGTCGTTGAAGCGGATGCGGGTTCCGTCGTCGAGCGTGAAGACGACGTGGTCGTGGAGCTCGGGCGGCGTCTGGTCCTCGGCATTCACGATGGTGAGCCGGCCCGACATCCCCAGATGCAGGAGCAGCACGCCGCCGTCCTCGAGATGGATCAGGATGTACTTCGCCCGGCGTCTCACCGCCTCGATGCGGCGGCCCTCCGCCTTCCGCCGCAGCCCGCGCGGGATGGGCCAGCGCAGGTCAGCGCGGTGCAAGTCGAGCCGGGCGATGCGCCGGCCCGTCATCCGGCTGGCGAGGCCTCGCACGACGGTCTCGACTTCGGGAAGCTCGGGCATCTCAGGCTCTTAAGGGCGGGCTCGGTGGCGTTGGGCGGAGCGAGGCGCTATGGTGCCGTCATGGCGACCCCC
>DATMMM010000083.1:0-7262 GCA_035569735.1 Allostellaceae bacterium
GACCGAGAAGAGCGTGTCGTAGACGAGGTAGCCGTAGGTCGAGGTGATCGTCGCCGTGGTCCAAATGGGATCGAAGACCTTGAGATCGACCTCGGGCGCCACCTTCACGATCGATTTGGCATCGGCGGCGTAGGCGCTGCGCGCGCTCAAGCGGAGGATCGCGGGCATGGCCAAAAGCCCCGCCGTGCCGGCGCCCGCTCTCATCAAGCCGCGCCGGGTCAGGCCAGCCGCACGCTGTCTCGACTGGTGCTTCATGGGACCATCCTCCAATGCTTGAGTTACTCTAGCGCTGGGAATACCGGGCGCAAAGGCAGGCGCCGCATAGGCCTTGCCGCCGCGATGCCTCTAATGCTGCTATGACGGCCCATATCGTTGGGAGATCACCGAGGAGACCCGAGCCCATGTCCCGCAAGCTCAGAGCCGCCGTGGCCCAGATGGGCCCTGTCCACCTCGCCGACGATCGCCGCTCGGTGGTGCGCCGGCTCCTGGAAATGCTGCGCGAGGCGCATGCCGGAGGCGCGCGCTTCGTGGTGTTTCCCGAGCTCGCGCTCACCACCTTCTTCCCACGCTACTGGATGACGGATCAAGCTCAGATCGACCGCTACTTCGAGCGCGAGATGCCGGGCCCGGAGACCCGGGTGCTGTTCGAGACCGCCAGGGACCTGGGCGTGGGATTCTACCTCGGCTATGCCGAGCTCACGGAGGAGGCCGGCCGCACGCGGCGCTTCAACACCTCGATCCTGGTCGATCCCAAGGGCAAGCTGATCGGCCGCTATCGCAAGATCCACCTGCCCGGCCATTCCGAGCATTTGCCCGAGGCGCCATTCCAGCACCTCGAGAAGCGCTACTTCGAGGTCGGCAACGATGGCTTCAAGGTGTGGCGCGCCTTCGACGGCATCCTCGGCATGTGCATCTGCAACGACCGGCGCTGGCCCGAGACCTTCCGGGTCATGGGCCTGCAAGGCGTAGAGCTGGTGGCGCTCGGCTACAATACGCCCACCGATAACATTCATCACGACGAGCCCGTGCATCTGCGCATGTTCCACCACCTCGTCACGATGCAGGCGAACGCTTACCAGAACGGCACCTGGATCCTGGCCGCTGCGAAGGCCGGCAAGGAAGACGGCTTCGCCATGATCGGCGGCTCCTGCATCATTGCGCCCACCGGCGAGATCGTGACGCAGGCGGTAACCGAGGCCGACGAGGTCATCACCGTCACCTGCGATCTCGACTTCGGCAATTACATCAAGCGCACCATCTTCAATTTCGAGAAGCACCGTCGGGTCGAGCACTACAAGCTCATTACCGAGCGCACCGGCGCGATCCCGCCGCCGGAGGCCTGAGCCTTGGCGCGCACGCTCGGCATCGCGGTCATCGGCCAGGCGCCGCGGCCGGAGATCGCGGCGCTCTATGCGGCCGCTGTACCGCCGGAGACGCGGATCGTGCTGCGCGGTTGCTTCGACGGCTTGAGCGAGGCCGAGATCGACGCCCGCGCACCCGTGAGCGCCGCCGATGCCCTCTATACGCCGCTCCCGAGCGGACGCGAGGTCACGATATCAAAGCGCGCGGTGGCCGAGCGCGCGCCCGCCACGCTGGCGGCGCTCAAGCGCGACGGCGCCGACGTGCTGGTGTTCAATTGCACCGGCGAATTCCCGGCCATGGCGGGCGACGCCGGCGTGCTGTTTCCCTCGCGGGTGCTGAACGGGCTCGCGGGCGCGCTGCTGCCGCGCGGCCGGCTCGGCCTGCTGATCCCGATCGCCGAGCAGGCGGAGATCCTGAGCGAGCAGCGCTCGCGGCCGGGTGTCGAGGTCGTCGTTGAGGTGCTGAGGCCGAGCGCCGACAGCGGGGCCACGGCCGATGCGGCGCAACGCCTCGCCGCGCGGAAGCCCGACCTGGTCGCCATGGATTGCATGAGCTACACGCCCGCCACCAAGGAGATCGTGCACCGCTGGATCGGTGCGCCGATCCTGCTGGCGGTCACGGCGACCTCCCGCGTTCTCCGTGAACTGTTGGATTGAATCCCCATGAACTGGACTTCTCGGCGCGAGCGGTTCCGCGCCCTCCTCGCGGGTCCCAGCTGTGTGCACCCCGGCTCGGTGTTCGATCCGATCTCCGCGCGCATCGCCGAGGATCTCGGTTTCGAGGTCGGGATGTTCGCGGGCTCGGTCGCTTCGCTCGCCGTGCTGGGCGCGCCCGACTTGATCGTGCTCACGCTCACGGAATTCGCGGAGCAGGCTTATCGCATCTGCCGCGCCGGGAACCTGCCACTCTTGGTCGATGCCGATCACGGCTACGGCAACGCGCTCAACGCCAAGCGCACGGTCGAGGAGCTGGAGACCGCGGGTGTCTCGGCCCTCACCATCGAGGACACGGTGCTGCCCCGGCCTTTCGGCGCAGCAAGCACGCCGCGGCTTATCTCGACCGAGGAAGCCGTCGGCAAGCTGCGCGCGGCGTTCGCGGGCCGCCAGGATCCGAATCTCGTGATCGTCGGCCGCACCGGAGCGGTGGCGGTCAATGGCGTCGAGGACGCAATCGCGCGCTGCCGGGCCTATGAGGCCGCGGGGGTCGACGCGCTCTTCGTGCAGGGCATCAAGACCCGCGCTCAGCTCGAACCGGTCGCGGCGGCGGTCAAGGTTCCGCTCATCCTCGGTGGCGCCGGGCCCGAGGTGATGGACCTCGATTACCTGGCCAGGCAGGGCGTTCGCATCTGTTTGCAAGGCCACCAGCCGTTCCTTGCCGCGGTGAACGCCGTCCAAGAGACCTTGCGCGCGCTCCGTGCGGGCACGCCGCCCGGCAAACTCGCGGGACTGCCCTCGGACGAGTTGATGAAGCGCGTCACCCGCGAGGCCGACTACGCCCGCTGGACCAAGGATTTCCTTGGGGGCTAGCAAGGATCCAGGGACTTGCCGGGCCAGGCGCCCGACGCCACGAGCTCGCGCGTCACCGCGCGCAGCGTGCCGATGAACGCCGTCACCACCTCCGAGCGCGGGCCGTGCGCGGGTGCCACCAGGGCGAGCGGCCAATAGGCGCGCGGGCGGAACGGCACGGCCTCGACCTCGCCGTGGCGCAGGTCGGCGTCGAAGGCTCCCTGGGTCAAGAGCGTGACGCCGATACCCTGGCGCACCAGCCCGCGGATCACGCTGTGGTCGTCGACCTCGAGCTTGATGGTGAGCGAGATGCCCTTCTGCGCGACCCAGCTGTCGAGCAGGCGGCGGGACGCGTTGGGCCGGCTCGGCAGCAACAGCGGCAGCTCCGCGAGATCGCCGATGCCGATGGAGCCGCGCCGGAACACCGCGCCGCCCGCCTTGCCCACGAGATAGACCTGCTCGCGGATCAGCGGCACCACCTCGAAGCCGCGCTGCGGCAGCGGATCATGCGCGCAGGCGAGATCGACTTGCCCACGCACCAGCCATTCGTGGATATAGCCGCTGAAGCCGCCGACCACCTTCAGGAACACGTTGGGGAATTCGGCGCTGAAGCGCGCGACCAGCGCCGGCGCCAGGAAATAGCCGGCGGCGGGCGGCACCGCGAAGGAGATGACGCCGGAGGGGCTCGTGCTGCTGCCGCCCTGGATCTCGGCCTTGGTCTGCTCGAGGTGGCGCAAGGCCACCTGACTGCGCTCCAGCAGGATGCGGCCGGCATCGGTCAGGCTGACGCCGTGGCCGTGCCGCTTGAAGAGCGCGTGGCCGAGCTCCTCCTCGAGCTTGCGGATCTGCCGGCTGACCGCCGGCTGGGAGATGCGCAGGAACTCGGAGCCGCGACTGTAGCTGCCGAATTCCGCGACGGTCTGGAAATAGCGCAGCGCGCGGGTTTCCAAGGGCAGTCCGAGGCCGTAAAGACGATCCGCTTATAACACCTATACGCCTTATGCCTTGGACGCAAGAACAGGGCGACCCTAGGATTCGACCATGAAATTCGGCCTGATGACGCAGCTGCAGATGCCGCGCCCGTGGCACGAGAGGTCGGAGCGCGAGGCGTTCAGGCACGCGATCGATCAGGGCGCCGCCGCGGAGCAGGCGGGTTTCCGATATTTCTGGATCACCGAGCAGCACTTCTATTCCGAGATCGGCCACTGCTCGGCACCCGATCTCGTGCTCGCGGCCTTGAGCCAGCGCACCACGACATTGCGGCTCGGCTTCGCGGTGATCCTGATGCCCTGCCACAACCCCTTCTACGTCGCCGAGCGCGTCGCCACTGTCGATGTCCTCAGCAACGGCCGCGTCGAGTTCGGCGCGGGACGCGGCACGTCGAACTATGTGGTCGAGGGCCTGGGCTTCGATCCCAAGCTCGGCCGCGAGGTCGGACGCGAGGCGATGGAGGCCGTGCTGCAGATGTTCGAGCACGAGCGGTTTCCGGGCTACAAGGGCAAGCATTTCGATCTGCCGGCCCGCCACGTGGTGCCGCGCCCGATCCAGCAGCCGCACCCGCCGCTCTGGGTCGCGGCGTCCAACTTCGAGACCTACGAGTATGCGGGCCTCCAGGGCGTGGGCGTGATCGGCGTCACGCGCAACACCCCCGCGGAGACCAAGCCCGCGATCGACGCCTATCGCCGGTCAATCCGGAGCGGCGATCGCTCGAAATACGTCGGCAAATTCGCCAACGAGCATGTCGGCGCCTATGCCATCGCCTGCCTGGACAAGGACGACCGCCGGGGGCGCGACCTCGCCTGCGCGGCGGCGCGCTGGTATTACGGCGACAATGACGCCGAAGTGAACCGCTACCGCTTTGGCTCGGCGAAGGAAGGCAGCAAGCAGATCGCCAACAAGATCGCCAAGCGCAGCAACGACGAGCTCATCGAGGACGCGATGGCGATCGGCGGCAACGCCGACACGGTCTGCCGGCAGATCGAGAAATGGGCCGAGGCCGGCGTCGACCAGTTCATCTTCATGCTGCAGGCGGGCCACCTCACCCACGAGCAGGTGATGCGCTCGATCGAGATCATCGGCGAGAGCGTGATCCCGCGGTTCCCGGACTAGCTCCGCTCCACCGCCGCGATGTCCGACACAGTCTTCGGCAAGCTCGCGAGCTCGCCGACGGTGATCGGCTTCACCGGCGGACGCAGGCGGTAATAGCCGATCTCGCCGGGCGACACATGATGGGCCTCCGCCAGCATCTCGGTGACCGTGAGGCCGCAGAGCCGGCCCTGGCACGGCCCCATCCCGCAACGCAGAAAGGCCTTCAGCTGGTTGGGGCCGATGCGCTCGAGCACCGCCACATCGCGGATTTGCCGCGCCGTCACTTCCTCGCAGCGGCAGACCAGGGTCTCGCCGCGCGGCAGGCGAAAGCGCTTCGCCGGCTGGAACAGCCGATCGAGGAACCGCCGCCCGCGCTGGACCTGGCGCAATGCGTCGGCGTGCGGCGCCGCCATCCGGTCCCGGGTCGCTGCATCGATGCGGCCTAAGCGATGAGCGGCGTCGAGCGCGGCCAGGCGGCCGCGCTGCTCCGCCGCAATCGCCCCCGCGATGCCGGCGCCGTCGCCGGCGATCGCCACCTTCCCGACCGAGCTCTGGCCCCACGTGTCCAGCGCCGGCACGAAGCAGAGCTGCGGCTCGTGCCAGACGTGCCTGCACCCGACGGCGATCGCCAGGTTGACGTTGGGCACCACGCCTTGATGCAGCAGCAGCGTGTCCGCTCGCAGCGTCACCTCGAGCCCGCCCCGCGTGCGGTAGGTGACATCCGCGAGCCGGTCGCCGCCGTCGGCGCGGAGCGCGATGACGGAGTGGATCAGCTTCGCCCGCCGCCGAACCTCGGCGACCAAATCCAGGCCCTCCCAGAAATAGCTGGAGCGCAGGAAGCTCGGCAGCAGCCGCAGAGACGGGGCGAGATTGCTCCGCGGCGTCGTCTCGAGAATGGCGGCGAAGGTGCCGCCCGCGCGGAGATACTGCGCCGCCAACAGCCAGAGGAGCGGCCCAGTTCCGGCCAGCACGACACTGCCGGATCCCACCATCCCCGCCGATTTCAGCAGGATCTGCGCGGCGCCCGCGGTCATCACGCCCGGCAGCGTCCAGCCTTGGATCGGAAACGGCCGCTCGAGGGCGCCGGTGGCCAGGATCACGCGCTGCGCCCGCAGCATGCGGACGGAGCCGCCGACGGAGACGCCGATCTCGCCCTCCCGCGAGAGGTGCCAGACCGTCGCCTGCGGCACATAGCGTGCGGCGCCGGCGCGGAACGCCTCCACCAGCGCCGCGCCACGCCTATAGGCCCCGCCGAGAATGGCCGGATCGCGCAGCGGCGTTTCGCTGATCGAGCGATAGATCTGTCCGCCGGGCGTCGCTTGCTCGTCGAGAACTACGGCGTCGAGGCCGAGCTCGGCCGCCGCGATCGCCGCCGCCATCCCCGCCGGGCCCGCGCCGATCACCGCGAGCTCGTGACTCTCCTCGAGGAGCGGCCCGCTCACGGCCCGACCGCGCGCCGGCCGCGCTGCGTCTCGATGCGCATGCCCTCGCGAACCGGCACTAGGCAGGCCTGCCGGCTGCCGATGCCGTCGATCGCCACCAGGCAATCGAAGCAGACGCCCATCATGCAATAGGGTCCGCGCGCAGTCCCCGAGACGCCCGAGGTTCGAAACGCCCAGATGCCGCTTGCCAGCAGCGCCGCCGCGACAGTGTCGCCGGCCCGCGCCGCAACAGAGGCGCCGTCGACGGCGATGGTGACGGCGCCCACGGCAGCCTCAGGCAGCCGTCTGAACATCGAACCTCCGTGCGCTGAACACGCTGAGCTCCGCCGAGAGCGTGCCGGCGGCGATCATCGGCGCGAGCACGAGGGCATGCGCCGCCGCCAAAGTAACCCCGCTGTGACAGGTCGCGAGGAACGCACCCGACCGGCCCGAGGACGCCTCATAGATCGGAAATCCGTCTTGCGTCATCACGCGCAAGCCCGCCCAAGTGCGCACGACAGTCAGCGCCTTCAGCAGCGGAAACATGCGGACGGCGCGGCTCGCGATCGCTGAAGCGACGCCGAGCCCGACGCCGTCGTCGAACCCGGCCTCTTCGGCGGAATCGCCCAGCATGACCGTGCCTTCGTCGGTTTGCCGGATGGTGACCAGCGGATGATCGAGGAACCGCTCGGCCCGCTCGGTCACCACGATATGGCCGCGCTGCGGGCGAACCGGCGCCTTCAGACCCGCCATGGGAGCCAGCCGCGCGTTGCCGATGCCGGCCGCCAGCACGATCTTCTTCGCGCGGATGGTGGTGCTCGAGGCACGGAGCAGATAGACCGAGTTGTGGTAGTCGATCGCCTGCACGACATGGTTCGGCCGATAC
>DATMMM010000084.1:0-5239 GCA_035569735.1 Allostellaceae bacterium
CCCGCGCGTGGAGCCCGCGCTCAAAACCGCGCGCGAAGAGCCGCTCGACGCGGCTGTCCTCGACATCAATCTCGGGGGCGAGCATGTCTACCCTGTCGCGCAGATCCTAGCGGAGCGCAACGTCCCCTTCGTGTTCGCCACCGGCTACCATCGAAGCATCCTCCCGCGGGAGCATGCCGGGCGGCCCATGCTGACGAAGCCCTACAGCGCGGACCAATTGATCCATCAGTTGCTCGCATTGCTTTGCGCTGGCCGCGGTGCGGTGCAAGCGAGCGGATAGGTCGCGCTCACCGGCGGGGCTTTTTCTCAACCCGTCACGGATTGACCGTTGAAGCGGGTTGGAGCGTGGTGCGCCTGCCGCTAGGGAGTATCGAAGGACCTCCCTCGCTCGACTGAAGCCCCGCCGGGTGAGGACGGGGCTTTCTCTTTCGCACAATTCGAGGGATCGGCGCCCAGCCGCACGCATGATAGATCGCCGATGCAACCAAATACGTCGGTTGCTGTTTCGTCTGACAAGGTGATCCGAAAACTTCGGCGAGGACATCTCACGCGCGCCTGATGGCTCATGCATGCCTCAGGGAAGAGAGAGGCCGACAAACGTGGTCATGGCCCCTCTCTCGTGTCCGCTTTGGTCGCTGGCATTGGTGAAGAAGCGGAGCATTCCGAGCACAACTCAACCCGCACGCTTACGTCAACGGGTAATCGGCAACTGCTGCAGTCGAACCGAGGAGGAGGAAGATGAAGATTGACAACATCATGAGCCGGGACGTTCAGTACGTCAGTCCCGACAGCACGCTTCGCGAGGCCGCTTCGCTCATGAAGAAGATCGATGCCGGCTGTCTGCCGGTCGCCGAGCGCGACAAGCTCGTCGGGATGATTACGGATCGCGACATCGCGGTCAGAGGCATGGCCGAGGGCAAAGGGCCCGATGCCAAGGTGCGCGATGCCATGAGTCACGAGATCAAGTACTGCTTCGAGGACGAAGAGGTGTCCCACATCGCCGAGAATATGGCGGAGCATCAAATCCGTCGGCTGCCCGTGATGACGCGCCAGAAGCGGCTGGTGGGTATCGTGGCGCTCGCCGACCTAACCAAGGACTCGCTGCCGCACAGCGCCAAGGCGCTGCATGGCATATCGAAGCCGGGCGGTCACCATAATCAGAGCCACCACGCCTAGGCTGAGAGCCTCGATCGCGCACACCTTCGGCCCCGCTCCGGCGGGGCTTTTTCTTTTTCAGACGGTGGCGCGTCGGCGCCCGTAGCCGTCGTGACGCAATGTTGTTGCGGAGTAAATTGGGGAATAGCCCGTGTCGCGTCCGCCCTGACCGGAGGCTGCGACGTATGTTAGGGGCTCAAGCGCCCTCGGATCCCGCCAAATTCGGTTCCGCTTTTTTGCCATGCGCGCGCAGGCGCCGACGCGATTGAAGCCACCCGATGAAGCTTTGGTCCATCTGAAGGAACCTGCCGAACATCGCGTCGACGATTGGATCTTGTTCAGTCATCCATTGCATGATTTCCCATTTCTTGTTGATCGCGCCCTGGCGCTCGGAGCCCTGCGTCGGCGGCTCTATCATGGAATTCGCTGCATCGAGCTCCACAATCCTCTTCCAGAATTCCTTCGTCAGATAGTGCGCTACAGTCTCATCGAACAGCCATTCCGCCCCTCGGATTCCCTGCAGGTATGCTCGCTGTGACTCTCGGCTGGACCTTGCCTGAGCAAAAATCTCCGCAAGCATGGTGCGCGTAGCTTCGTAGATCGTCCATCGGCGGTCGAAGAGATCGAGCTTTAGCCGGTTGCGCGATGTCCGCCACTGCGCGAAGGCAATGCCGACCGCGATCAGCGCGATCAGAAAGGAGCCCCTGGAAGATGCTGATCACGGCTCAGCCCTCCGTGCCCCTCGAGGGACCATGCCCCGGCGACCGCGCTGCGGCTCGGCTGATGATCAGCACAGACGAGTGTCTGAGGAGAATCTCGATCGCGGTGGTGGCGGCCACGGGTGCGACCGTAGCGCGCGGCGGGCGGCGTCTAGCGCGAGAATCCTTCCGCCGCACGGCAGCATTCTTTTGGACCCAAGTTTGGACCCAAACGCTACGGTGCGGGCCGGTATAGGGAGTGACGCGGCCAGCACGCCATATGCCGGAAATGCCCGAAAATCGGGACTTTCTGACACACGTCGGGAGCGGGCGGCACGACGCTTGGCGAATTACAAAACCGCTGCTCTACCGCTGAGCTAACCCGGCCACGCGATGGCTTGAGAATGCGCCGGTGATACTGCGGATGGCGCGCTCCGGCAAGGCGGCGCGGGCGATGAGCGCGGGAAGAGCGCGCGCTGGCGCGCGTGCATCAGCACCGCGGCGAGGTCCCAAGGGGCGACGCGCGGCTCGGCCGCCAGCGCCTCGGGGGTGAAGAGCGCCTTGCCCTGACCCTCGCGGAGAACCATCCGGTCGAGGTCGGAGGCGAGGATCGGCACCGCGAAGAAGCTCATGCGATCACGGCGCGGCGGGTCGAGCGGCAGCAGCACCGCCATCTCGGTGAAGGCCGCGACGTCGCGTGCCCGAAACTCGATCTCCTCCTCGAGTTCCCGCCGGAGCGCCGCCTCGGGCGTCTCGCCGGGCTCGATCGCGCCGCCGAAGCAGGCCCAGTGGCCCGGCAGCATGATGTGCGGGAAATCGTCGCGGTGCTGCATGAGGTAGCGCCCGTCGGGCGTCACCAGCAGCGCCGCCGCGACATGGCGTCCGGGCGTGCTCATGGAGGACGCCGCCGGGCCACCTCGTAGAGCGCGATGGCGGCGGCGTTGGAGACATTGAGCGAGGCGAGCGGATCCTGGGTCGGGAGCCGCGCCCGGAAATCGCAGCGCTCGCGGGTGAGTCGCCGCAGCCCCTCGCCCTCGGCGCCCAGCACCAGGGCGACGCGGCCGGTGAGATCCAATTCGGCGAGCAGCTTTTCGGCGCTCTCGTCGAGACCCACGCACCAGAAACCCGCTTCCTTCAGCTTGTCGAGGGCGCGCGCGAGATTGGTCACGCGCACCAACGGCACTTGCTCGAGGGCACCCGAGGCGGCCTTGGCGAGCACGGCCGTGCTGGGCGGCGTGCCGTGCTCGGGCAGCACCACGGCGTGCGCGCCGAAGGCCGCGGCGGAGCGCAGGACAGCGCCCACATTGTGCGGATCGCTCACCTGGTCGAGGACCACAACCACGGCGGTTCCGCCCGCAGCAGCGGGCGGAATCTCCGCGAGCACGTCCTCGAGAAAGGCCGGCGGCAGCGGCTCCGCCTGGAGCGCCAGCCCCTGGTGCACCGCGCCCTCAGGCAGCAGCGCCTCGAGGCGGACGCGCTCGAGGGTCTCCACTTTGAGCCCGGCGGACGCCCGCGCCTTCCCTTCCGCGAGCCAGGCTTGCGCCTCGGCGGCGATCTCGGGGATGGCGATCAAGCGGCGCAGGCGGCGCGCCGGATTGCGCAAGGCCGCGCGCACGGCGTGGCGGCCGTAGATCCAGCTGCCGGTATCCCGGCGCGGTTGAGCCGGTGCCGGCACGGGCGCCTCGCGGCGCGGCTCGCGCGGCGGTGGCGGGGCTCTTTCGGTCGGGCGTGATGCGGTGCGCCGGTCGGGGCGGTGTCGTCGGGCCATGACGGCTATAAGCCTCGAAGCCTGGGCTGGCTGCAACCGTGGAATCGCTGCGGCAAACCGGTCCCAAGTGCCCGATGCTGTTGACAATCCCTGGGTGAAACCGTAAGACCCGCACTCCGCTGCGCCGGGCGGCAAGCGACCAACGGAGGGGTTGCCGAGCGGTTAAAGGCAGCAGACTGTAAATCTGCCGGCGTCAGCCTTCGTAGGTTCGAATCCTACCCCCTCCACCAGTCGCGGCGGAACCAGAGAAATGTCGGCGGGAATGCGGGGGTTGGCGCGGAGACGCAGGGATCGGCGGGTGTAGCTCAATGGTAGAGCTCCAGCCTTCCAAGCTGGCTATGCGGGTTCGATTCCCGTCACCCGCTCCAGCGCTTGGGCTCGGCCGCAGACTTCCGGGATCACGATAGACGGGCGACAGGAACGAACCCATGGCGAAGGCGAAGTTTGAGCGGAATAAGCCGCATTGCAACATCGGGACGATTGGTCACGTGGACCATGGGAAGACGTCGCTGACGGCGGCGATCACGAAGGTGCTGGCGGAGACCGGCGGCGCGACCTACACGGCCTACGACCAGATCGACAAGGCGCCGGAGGAGAAGGCGCGGGGCATCACGATCTCGACGGCGCATGTGGAGTACCAGACCAAGAACCGGCACTACGCGCATGTCGATTGCCCGGGCCATGCGGACTACGTGAAGAACATGATCACGGGCGCGGCGCAGATGGACGGCGCCATCCTGGTGGTCTCGGCGGCGGACGGCCCGATGCCGCAGACGCGCGAGCACATCCTGCTGGCGCGCCAGGTGGGCGTGCCGGCGATCGTGGTCTACCTCAACAAGGTGGACATGGTGGACGACCCCGAGCTGCTGGACCTCGTCGAGCTGGAGGTCAGAGAACTTCTGTCGAAGTACCAGTTCCCCGGCGACACGATCCCGATCGTGCGGGGCTCGGCCTTGATGGCGCTGGAGGAGAAGCAGAAGGAGCTGGGGCACGATTCGATCCTGAGGCTGATGGAGGCGGTGGACAGCAGCATCCCGCAGCCCAAGCGCGACAAGGACCAGCCGTTCCTGATGCCGATCGAGGACGTGTTTACGATCTCGGGGCGCGGCACGGTGGTGACGGGGCGCGTGGAGCGCGGGATCGTGAAGGTGAACGACGAGGTGGAGATCGTGGGGCTGAAGCCCACGATGCGGACGGTGGTGACGGGCGTGGAGATGTTCCGCAAGCTCCTGGACCAGGGCGAGGCGGGCGACAACATCGGGGCGCTCCTGCGCGGCACCAAGCGCGAGGAGGTGGAGCGCGGCCAGGTGCTGGCGGCGCCGGGCTCGATCACGCCGCACACGAACTTCAAATGCGAGGCCTATGTGCTCACCAAGGAGGAGGGCGGGCGGCACACGCCGTTCTTCTCGAACTACCGGCCGCAGTTCTATTTCCGGACCACGGACGTGACGGGGACGATCAAGCTGCCGGAGGGGACGGAGATGGTGATGCCGGGCGACAACATCTCGATGGAGGTGGAGCTGATCGCGCCGATCGCGATGGAGAAGGGCCTGCGCTTCGCCATCCGCGAGGGCGGCAAGACCGTCGGCGCCGGCGTCGTCGCCGACATCATAAAGTA
>DATMMM010000085.1:0-3501 GCA_035569735.1 Allostellaceae bacterium
CGAAGACCGCGACCAGGCCGGCGACCAGGTCGATCCTGATCGGTTCGCCGACGAGCTCGGTCGCGAGCAGAGCCGCGGCGAGCGGGTTGACGGTCATGGTGTTGGCGACCCGCGTCGGGCTTGCCCTCTGGAGAGCGAGCACCCAGAGGATGAAGGCGAGCGCGCCGCCGCCGACCCCGAGATAGACGCCCGCGATCCATTGAGGCGCGCCGAAATCCCGCAATACCGCCAGGCGGCCCGTCACGGCTCCCACCGCGATGAGCGCTGCCGCCCCTGCCCCCATGCCCACGGCGAGGAAGCCGAGCGCGCTCGAGCGCTGCATGAAGGGGCGCGACCAGACGTTGTAGCAGGCCATGCAAAGCACGGCGCCACACATGATCGCCTCGCCGCGCCAGGCGCCCGCCGGCGCCGCCGACAAGCCCGAGGCGAGAGCGGCGGCGACGCCGAGCACGGCGATGCCGACGCCCAAGGATTTGCGCGCGGTGACTTTCTCGATGCCGAGCAGGGCTCCCACGATCATGGTCTGCAGTGGCAGAGTCGAGAGCGCAAGGCTGGCGCGCGCCGCGGTCGTATAAGAGAGCGCGAGGTTGTAGAGCACGAAGAACAGACCGAAGAAGCCGAGGCCCAGGGCGGCGACGCCGAGCCAGTCGCTCCGCTGCGGCCATTTCACCCGCAGCAGGAGCGCCACCGGCAACACGACGGTAAATCCGATGCCCCAGCGCAGCACCGCGAGCGTGATGGGATCCGCGGCGACGACGAGATAGCGCGTCACGGCGGCGGCCGTGCCACCGAGCGCGCTCGAGACGATCGCGACCAGGACGCCCCAGCCTTCGCCCATCGACCTCTCCTGTCTCGGCGCTTCCATGTGTGGCATCCTGCCGCGCGGCATCGCCGGCGCAACTACCTCAGAGGTACTCATGGGGAGCGAGCAGAGCTTCGCATCAAGGCTCCGCTGGTGGCGCGAGCACCGCGGGCGCTCGCAGCTCGACCTCGCCGGCCGCGCCGAAATCTCGCAGCGGCATTTGAGTTTCCTGGAGCTCGGGCGCGCGTCGCCGAGCCGGGACATGGTGCTGCGCCTTGCCGCGGCGCTCGACGTGCCGCTGCGCCAGCAGAATGCGCTGCTGGTTTCGGCGGGATTTGCCCCGGTCTGGCGCGAGACGGATCTCGGCGCTCCCGAACTCGCCCAGATCCGCGGCGCGCTCGACTACATGCTGGCGCAGCAGGAGCCGTTTCCAGCGGTCGCGGTCGACCGCCGCTGGACCCTGCTTAGGAGCAATGCCGGCGCCGTGCGCCTTGTCGAGTTCCTGGTCGGGCCGCTGGCGCCGGACGCCCGCGTCAACCTGGCGGACGCCTTGGTGGCACCCGACGTGCTGCGGCCCTATCTCGCGAATTGGGCGGAGGTGGTGCGCTACTTCATCCGCAGCGTCGAGGCGGATGCGGCGGCCGACGGCACCGCCGAGACGGCGGTCCTGCTGGAGCGGCTGCTCGGCTATGCGGGTGTGCGCGATGCGATGCGCGAGAGCGCGGCGGACGATGCCGATGGCCCGGTGCTCCCGATGCACTTTCAGAAAGGCGGTCTCGCGCTCCGGCTCTTCACGACGATCGCGACCCTGGGCACGCCGCGGGACATCACGCTGCAGGAGTTGCGCGTCGAATGCTTTTTCCCGATGGATGCCGAGACCGCGACGGCGCTTCGAAGCTGGGCACGAGCGTGAAGAAGCCGGCCCACCGCAGGTTATGAGAGCCCGTCCGCGGGGAACCCACTGGCTGTGCCGGAGTTCGGTATAAGGTAACGCTCGCCGTGCAATCCGATGGGCTGGATGGGAAATGCTCCAGGATATCAGCGCGCAGCAATTGACCTATCTCGCCGACATGGCCTGGCACTGGGCCGAGGCGTTCCTGCCGCGTCTGGTTGCCGCGATCTTGATCCTGGTCGTGGGGTTCGCCGTCGCCGGCTGGCTCGAGCGATTGGTGCGGCGGTTGCTGCTCAACATTCAGATCGACCCCACGCTGGGGCCGATCCTCGCCGCGGCCGTCCGCTATACGATCGTCATTCTGGTGATCGTGATCGGTCTGACGCAACTCGGTATCCAGACCACCTCGCTCCTCGCGGTACTCGGGGCCGCGGGCCTGGCGATCGGACTGGCACTGCAGGGCACGCTCTCCAATATCGCGGCTGGCATCATGCTGCTCTGGCTGCGGCCATTCCATGTTGGCGACCAGATCGAGGTCGGCACGCAGAGCGGTGCGGTCGAGGAGATCGGACTGTTCGTATGCCAGCTGCGCACCTTCGACGGGCTCTACTTGGTGCTGCCCAACTCGGCGATCTGGAACCAGCCGCTCAAGAACCACACGCGCAACCACGGACGGCTGGTCAGCATCAATGTCAGCGTGCCCGCGACCGTCGATCTCGATCGGGTGCGGAAAGCACTGGTCGAGGCCGCGGCCAAAACCCGCTGCGTGATCCAGCAACCGGCACCGCGGGTCTTCGTCGACAATTTCAATGGCGGCTCCTTGGTCCTCACTCTGATCGTCTGGACGACGCCGCAGGGTGCGAGCGAGGTCGAGCGCACCATAATCGAAGCGTCGAAGCAGGCGCTCGACGCGCTCGGCGATGGGTTCCGGCCGACGCAGATCACGCGCACGGTTCCCCCGGATAGCGATCCCTCGCGGTTCCTCGATGGTCGTCGGCCCCTGGTCCTCTAGGAGACCGCTGTTCGCGCACACGGGGCTGCTCCGAGCGCAACCCGCGGCGGCCACTGACCGGTCCCCAGGAACTTTTGCCAAGCTGGCGCATTGAGAAGTCGCCATTCTACGGGCGCAACTTCGATCGGAGGAGACGATGGGTCGCGGACTTCTGCTTTGGCTGCTGGGGGTGCCCATCCCCATCATCATCTTGATCATGCTGTTCTGGCACTGACGGACACCTGCCATGGTCGACACAGTCGCTGATGACATCGTCCAGGTCAGAGGAGCGGCCCGGACCGCGTGGGCGCTGCCCGCGATATCCTGGGGCTCGATCTTCGGAGGCGCCGTCGCGGCCGCGGGCGTTGCCGTGATCCTCCTCGCTTTGGGCTCAGGCGTGGGCTTGTCCTCGATATCGGCCTGGCCCGGCAGAGGCGTGAGCGCGACCACGTTCGGCGTGGCGAGCGCCGTGTGGCTTATCGTGGTGCAGTGGCTGTCCTCCGCGCTCGGTGGCTACCTGGCGGGGCGGCTCCGGACCAAATCGGTCGGCCTCCACACGGACGAGGTGTTCTTTCGCGACACCGCCCACGGTTTCCTCTCCTGGGCTACATCGGTCGTGACCGGAGTGGCATTGCTTGCGGCAGCGACGTCCTGGGCCGCGGTCGAAGCCGCGCGCGGTGCCAGCGCCGTGACCGCGGGAGCAGCGAGCGGCATCGCGCAAGGCGCCAGCGAGCAGGGCGCCGGTTTGGCCGCCGATCCCCTGGGCTATCTCGTGGACACCCTCTTCCGCGCCCCGAACCCGGCAAACGCCAACCC
>DATMMM010000086.1:0-2109 GCA_035569735.1 Allostellaceae bacterium
ACTTCGGCGAGCGCGGTGACCACGGCCCGCGTGTCGGTCGCGGCGCTGGCGACGCTCTGGGAAATTTCCACGGTGGCGGCGTCCTGCTGCTCGACGGCGCCGGCGACCTCCGAGGTGTGACGGTTGATCTCCTGCGTCCGCTCCGTGATGGTGCCGATCGCCAGCACGGCGTCGTTGGTGCCGCTCTGCACCGAGAGGATCTCGCGGGTGATCTCGCCCGTCGCCTTCGCGGTCTGCACGGCGAGCGACTTCACCTCCGAGGCGACCACGGCAAAACCGCGCCCGGCCTCGCCGGCGCGCGCCGCCTCGATGGTGGCGTTGAGCGCCAGGAGATTGGTCTGGCCGGCGATGTCCTGGATGAGCCGGACCACGTCGCCGATCCGCTGCGCGGCCTGGGCGAGCGCGGCGATGTCCTCATTGGTCGCCGTGGCGTCCGCGGTGGCGCCGTGCACGATCTCGTTCGCCCGCAGCAGCCGGCGGCTGATCTCCTGGATCGAAGCGGAAAGCTCGGAGGCGGCCGTCGCCGCGGTCTCGACGTTGAGCGAGGCGGCGTTCGAATCGTGCACCGCACCCTCGGTGCGCTCGAGGCTGTGGTCGGACGTGGCGAGCAGCGTCCGGGCGGCCTCCTTCATCGCCATGGCGCTGCCGCTGACGGTCTTGAGCACGGTTTCGACGCGGGCGCGGAACGAGGCGGTCTGCGCGTCGATCATGGCGCGCCGCTCCTCGCGGTCGCGCAGCGCGTCGCGTTCCTGCTCGGTGACGAGTTGCCGCGTGATATCGGAATGCGTGTCCACCCAGCCGCCGCCGGGCATCGGCTGGCAGTCGACCGCGATGAAGCGCCCGTCTGCGGTCGCGGTCATCCGTGTCGCGGCGCGGCCTTCGGCGACGTCCTTCAGGCGGGATTCGACATAAGCGTCGGGATCGCCCATCAGCGTGCCGAGCTCGATGCGATGGGCGACAAGCTCGCGCATCGGCGTGCCGGCCCGCGCATGCTCGGGCCGCATGCGGTACATCGTAATATAGCGCTCGTTGCAGAGGATGAGCCGCGCTGCGTTGTCGAACATGCACAGGCCCTGCTTCATGTTGTTGAGCGCGGATTTCATCAGCCGGATGTGCGCGCGCAGGCGGACGATGACGAAAGGCGCGGCGGGCGCCACCCCCGCGAGCGCCAGCAAGGCGCAGATGACGGCGCCGGCGACTGGCGCGGGAAGTTCGGCCAACGCACGGACCAGTTCGTCGCGGCCGAAGGCGGCGAGGCCCGCGATGCCGGCGGCAAGCCCCGCGGCACCGGCGAGAATGACCGGGCCCCAGTGGCGTGTCGTCTTCCGGAGAATTTGACCGCGAACCATGTCCCCCGCCCCCTGGTCGGCGCTCAAACCTAAGCGGAGACGGTTGTTTTGCCGTTAACGAGCCGTGAATCTTCGCGATCGGCGTGCTGATTAGCAGCGAAGCACGCAAAGAGGGCGGAGTGATACCAAGGACGCTCAGTGTTGACCGTCATCCTGAGGCGCCCGCGCGTAGCGCGGGCCTCGAAGGATGCCAGCCGAAGCGCCCAGTACGTGGAATAACAATCACAAAACGGTACGCGGCGGCACGATCTCCGGCATTCCCCGAGCGGCCCGCGACCCCCACCTCAATCCTCCCCCTTTCAGGGGCAGGAAGACGCAAGCGGCGCGGTCGGATCGACGAGGGCACTTTATGACGGCTAACGGCGGAGCCGGTCGCGCAGGCTCTTGGCCTGGGCGATGGCCAGCGAACGGACCGCCTCCAGATAGCGGGCGCGCGCGAACGGCGCCTGCGGCCGCACCGCGATCAGGCGGTCGCAGAGAGGGAGGCGCTCGCGCCAGACGTGATCGATCATGGGATGATCGGCCGTTGCGCAGGAGTCGGCGTGCGCGACTGCCGCGTCTTCGAGCAGTTCCTCGGTGAGAGCGAGGGTCAGCAACACCCCCGGCGAAAAGCGCGCAAAGCTCTCGTCGTAGGCGATCTTCCAGAACCAGGCGGCGCGCCCGCTGCGCAGCCGGACCGCCGCCGCGATCGCCCGCCCATCGACCTGGATGCGGTTGACCGCCACTTTGCCTTCGGCCGCCAAGCCGCCGATCGCCGCGC
>DATMMM010000087.1:0-3008 GCA_035569735.1 Allostellaceae bacterium
CGCGCTCCGCCAAGCTTGCGGTAGGGTCGAGCTCGATCAGCAAATCGCCGGCTTTGACGCTCTGGCCGTCCTGCACCTGGATGGCGCGGACGACCCCGGTCTCGAATGGCTGGACGAGCTTGACGCGACCGGTCGGCACGATCTTTCCGGTCGCCGAGGCGACTATGTCGATCGTGCCCCACCATGCCCAGCCGAGCGCCGCGCAGAACAGCAGGACGATGACGCCGGAAATCGCGCGGCCTATCGGCGACGGCGGGGTCTCGACGACTTCCAGCGCGGCGGGCAGGAACGCCAGCTCGGTAGGAGAGCGCTCCCGCGCGGGAAAGGGGACAACGGACCGCGTGGCGCCGAGCGTTATGGGAAGGTTAGCGGACTTCATGGAGACCTGCCTGCAGCCGGTGCAGCGATGCGTAGCGCCCGCCGGTGTTGATGAGTATGTCATGGGTGCCGTCTTCGATGAGGCGGCCGCGGTCGAGCGTAAGGATGCGATCCGCCGCCCGAACCGTGGAAAGCCGGTGCGCGATGACCAGAACCGTGCGGCCCTTGGCGATCTCCTTCATGTTCTCCTGGATGACCCGCTCGCTCTCGTAGTCGAGCGCGCTCGTCGCCTCGTCGAAAATCAGGATGCGCGGATCCATCAGGAGCGCGCGCGCGATCGCGATCCGCTGGCGCTGCCCACCCGAGATGCTGCTGCCGCGCTCGCCGATCATGGTGTCGTAACCCTCGGGCATCTCCAGGATGAACTCGTGGGCGCCGGCGAGCTGCGCCGCCTGCATGATCCGCTCGATCGGCATGGCGGGATCCGCGAGCGCGATGTTGTCCCTGACCGCGCGGTTGAAGAGCACATTCTCCTGCAGCACCACGCCAACCTGCCGGCGAAGCCAGGACGGGTCGACCATCGCGAGATCCGCGCCGTCGACGAAGATGTGACCGGTCTCCGGCACGTAAAGCCGCTGGATCAGCTTGGCGATCGTGCTCTTGCCCGAGCCCGACGGGCCGACGATGCCGACGATCTGCCCGGCCGGAATTGTGAAGCTGAGCTCGTGCAGCACCTCGGGCCCGTCGATCCGGTAGCGGAAGCCGACGTGCTCGAAGCGGACCTCGCCACGGATCGGCGGGAGCGCCACGCGGCCCGGATTGTTCGCGGGCTCCGGGGTGGTGTTGAGAATGTCGCCGAGGCGCGTCACGGAGAGCCGCGCCTGGTGGAAGTCCTGCCAGATCTGCGCGATCCGCAGCACGGGCGCGCTCACGCGGCCCGCCAGCATATTGAAGGCGACGAGCTCGCCGATGGTGAGGCTGCCGTCGATCACCAGCTTCGCCCCGAAATAGAGCGTCGCCGCCGTGACGATCTTGCTGATGAGCTGCACCGCCTGGCTCGCTGAATTGCCGAGGCTCAGGACCCGGAAGCTCGCCGCGACGTAGCCCGCGAGCTGCTCTTCCCAGCGCCGCTGCATCTGCGGCTCGACTGCCATCGCCTTCAGCGTCTCGATGCCGGTGACGCTCTCGACCAGGAAGGCCTGGTTCTCGGCGCCGCGCTGGAATTTCTCGTCGAGCCGCCGCCGGAAGATCGGCGTCGCGCCCGCGGATATCCCGATATAGAGCGGGAAGGCGCCGAGCACGATCCAGGTCAGCATGGGCGCGTAGACGAACATCACCGCGAGAAACACGAAGGTGAAGAACAAATCCATCATCAGCGTGAGCGCCGAGCTCGTCAGGAAATTCCGGATATTCTCGAGCTCGCGCACGCGAGCCACGGAATCGCCGGCGCGCCTGACCTGGAAATAAGCGAGCGGCAGCGCCAGCAGATGCCGGAAGAGACGCGCACCCAGCTCGACGTCGATGCGGTTGGTCGTGTGCGCGAAGAGATATGTGCGGAGCCCGCCGAGGATCGCCTCGAAGATCGCGATCGCGACCAGGCCGAGCACCAGCACGTCCAAGGTGCTCATGCCGCGATGCACGAGGACCTTGTCGATCACGACCTGGAAGAACAGCGGCGAGATCAGCGCAAAGACCTGGAGGAAGAACGAGGCGACCACGACCTCGCCGAGGAGGCGCCGGTATTTGTGGATCGCGCCCAGGAACCAGGTGAAGTCGAAGCGCCGGCTGAGATCCGTGAGCGACGCCCGACGCGCCATCATCACGAGGCGGCCGTCCCACTGCGCCTCGAATTGCGCCTGGGTCACGATCTCCGGACGCGGCGCCGAGGGCGCCTGGACCAGGGCCTTGCCCTCGCCCACCTTGCCGAGGATCAGGAAGCCGCCATCGCGCAGCGAGGCGATCACCGGCATGGGGATTTTCTCGAGCCGCTCCCAGCGCGTCGCGATCGCGCGCGCCTTGAGCCCGAGCCCCTTGGCGCAGCGGATCATCTCGGGGATGCCGAAGGCGGCCATCCCGAACTGATGGCGAATCTGCTCGGCATCGCCCCCGATGCCGTGGAAGCGCAGCAGCATCACGAGCGAGGCAAGCCCGGAATCGGGCGGCGGCGGTTTTACGCTTTCAAGATTTGCCGACATGGCCCCCAAGCGGCCTGGCCCCGGCCTTGACCGCCGGCCCCAGCCGCCCGTGTGTCTCCCGCTCCAGGTGTCCCATCCCACCACGCCGAAACGCCGCCGGCACGAACGCCTAGGCGGCTAATCCAGGATTCCCCATTCTGACATCAGAATTGGTTAATTTTCTCGCTTTTCAGGGCCTCCGGCAAGCCGGATGCGAGGCAACCCCGGCGTGCCGGCGCGGAGGTTCCAACCCTTTGGGAAAGAGGAACCGGTGAACATCATGAACGTGCTGATCATGGTCCGCGCTCTGGGTGCCGCCGCATTGATCACGATCGTCTTGATCGGCGCCACCGGGGCTTGTCTGTGCAGAGCCTAGTCGCTCGCGCACGGCAGCGGCCAGCATCGGGGATAGCGATAGTGGGACACCGCAGGCCAGGATGATTGCCGGCGCATGGGCGAAACCGCCTGAATGTCCGGAAGTGGGCACAATCCGGAAACGCCGCCTGCGCGCGCGGC
>DATMMM010000088.1:0-23502 GCA_035569735.1 Allostellaceae bacterium
AGTGGAAATAGAAGGCGTAGAGGCTGCCTGCGAGGGAGGCCAGCACGGCGGAGATCGCGAAGGCCGCCAGTTTGACCCGCGCCACGTTGATGCCCAGCGCGCCTGCCGCGAGCCGGTCCGCGCGGATCGCCATCATGGCCCGGCCGAAGGCGCTGCGCGTGCCGCCGATCAGCGCCAGCACCAGGACCACGATGATGCCCACCACCAGGTAATACACGGAGCGATCGCTGTCGAAGCTGAAGCCTCCGACCTCGAGCGAGGGAATGCCCACCAGGCCGGACGGGCCACCGGTCGTCTGCATCATGCCGACGTCGAGGGAGTCCACGACCAAGCCGAAGGCGAGCGTGGCGAGCGCCAGGTAATGCCCGCGCAGCCGCATGGTCGCGAGCGAGAGCAGGAGCGCGCAGACGAGCGAGGCCGCGCAGCCGATCGCGATGCCCGCGAGCGGCGGCCAGCCATAGGTGGTGGCGAGGATCGCCGCGACATAGCCGCCGATTGCCATGAAGCCGCCCTGCCCGAGACTCACCTGGCCCGCGAAGCCCATGAGCACGTCGAGGCCGAGCACGCCGATGAACAGGATGCCTGTGATGACCAGCGAGCCCATCAGGCCGGGGTCGCGCACCAGCAGCGGCAGCGCCAGGATCACCGCGAGCACGCCCAGGCCGAGCGCCGCGGCGCCGCGGCCTCTCAAGCGCACGATCGCGGGATGGACGTGCAGCTCCTCGCGGACGTCGCTCCGCCGCGTGCGGCCGACCGCGAAGAGGCCGCTGGGCTTCCAGAGCAGGGTCACCAGCAACAGCCCGAGGGCGAGGCCGCTGCTGAAGAGGCCGGAGATGTAGCCGGCGGCGAGCTGCTCGGCAACGCCGAGCACCAGCCCACCCACCACCGCGCCCACGAAGGAGCCCATGCCACCGATCGCCACGGCGATGAAGCCGGAGATGGTGAAGAACTGGCTGGTGTCGAACTGCACCGCCAGGATCGGCGCCACTATGATGCCGCCGAGCGCGCCGATGGTGGCGGCGAGGCCGAAGCTCATCGCCGCCATGCGCTCGACGTCGATGCCCATGAGCCGCGCCGCGGTCGGATTCTCCGCGGAGGCCTGCAGCGCCTTGCCGAGCGTGGTGCGCGCGAACAGGTACCAGAAGCCCGCGATCACCAGCGCCGCCGTGCCCGCGATCCAGATGCCCTGGCTCGGCACGCGCACGCCCAGCACCTGCACGGGCGCCTCGCCCGAGAGCGGCCGCAGCGCATAGGGATCGCCGCCCCAGTGCACGAGCATCAGTCCCTGGATGAAAGTCAGCAGCCCCGCGGTCAGCATCAGCATGCTGCTGTTGGGGAGCCGCGAGAGCGCCGGCACGAAGACGGCGGCGCCGAGGGCCAGACCGAGCAGCAGCGCCGCCAGCACCGAGCCGAGGATCGCGAGCGGCACCGGCAGGTGCAGCCTCTCCTCGAGGCTGTAGCAGACGAGCGCGCCCAGCACGCAGAAGGCGCCCTGCGACAGGTTGATGACGCCGGTCATCCGGAAGACCAGCGCGAAGCCCAAGGCCACGAGGGCGAACAGGCTGCCTTGCAGCAGCCCGCCGATGACGATCTGGACGGCGGCTAGGGTTGTGGCACTCACCCGGCCCGCGCCCTCATTTGAGCGGCATGCCTCCAGGCTCGCTCAGCACGACCCAGGCGTGCTTGCCGGGCTCCCAGCGGGTCACCACCGCGTTCCGGTCGTCGAGACCGCGCTGCGGCGTCGCCGGGAAGTCGTAGAACCCGTCGATACCGGGGGCATCCTTGAGCTTCGCCAGGTAGTCCCGGATCTGCGTCGCGGTGGCGTCGGGTCCGAGCTCGCGCAAGGCCTGCGTCACCAGCATGACCGGCCCCCAGGCAAGCGAGGCCGCGACGTCGGGCTCGACCCCCGCCGCCTTGAACTCGGCGTAGAACTCCTGCTGCGCCTGCTCGATCGCGGGATCGAGCTTCGGCGCGCCCTCGTGCGGCGGCCACTCGCCTGCGGGAAAATAGAGCTGCTTCGGCAGGAAATCCGCGTAGTTGGTCATCTGCGCGAAGGTCATATTTCCGTCGGTGGTGGCGGTGGGGACGTCGAGCCCGGCTTGCAATATTCCCTTGAAGATGGTGGCGATGGGCGTGCCCGTGCTCCAGGCGACGAAAGCGTCGGGCTTGGCGGCCTTCACCGTCTCGATCTGCGCGGCGACGCTGACGTCGGTGGTGTTGAAATGCGCGCGCTCGACCAGCGTCAGGCCGGCGTCCTTGTATTCCGGCTGGCTCAAGGTCTCGTCGATGCCACGCTCGGCGTCCTGGCCGGTGGCGTCGCTCGAGGTCATGATCGCAATGCGCTTCCAGCCTTTCTCGCGGAAATACCGGAACAGCGCCTTCTGCAGGTCGTGGGTCGAGACGCTGGAGCTGAAGGCATAGCTGCCGGCCTCGGGATGGACGCCCGGCGAGAAACAATATTCGACCGGGCCTTGCTTCATGAGCGGCGCCATGGCGCTGCACACCGAGACCAGGGACGAGCCCAGGACCAGCGCCGGCTTCTCGGCACTCACCTGGCGCACCAGCTGCACGGCGACCTGCGGGCTCGAGGTGTCGTCGTAGAACACGAACTGCACGGGACGGCCGCGGATGCCGCCGGTGCGGTTCACGTATTTCTCGGCGATCTGCAAGCTCACCTGCTCCTCCTTGCCCAGGAACGAGGCTTGGCCCGTGAGCGGCAGGATCACATTGATCTTGTAGGGTTCGTCGGCGCGCGCCGGCGCAACCGCCGCTGCGACACCGAGGCTTGCCGCGAGCAAACCCGCCGCCACCCATGCCCGGCGGTCACTCGCCGAAATCGGACTCCGTCGTCTCTCCGTCACGCACGCCTCCCTGACTTCTGAGCAGCCGACGTCAAAACTTGATCATGCTGAGTCGGGTCAGCGTCGTGCCGGCCGAAAGGACCGGAGCCGAGGCGAGGTCGTAAGCCACGTATTGCTCGACGTAGAGGTTTTCCGCCGACATCGTGTCCACCGGCACGATGGCGGTGAAGCCGCGGAATACCGCTCCGGCGGCGGTATGCAGCACGGCGCCATGAGCGGCGGTGCCGGCCACGATGACGGTCTTGATGCCGTGATCCCGGAGGATTTTCTCGAGGTCGGTGTTGATGAACTTGTCGGGCCCGGATTGGACGAAGGGCTCATCGCCGGTCGGAGCGACCTCCGGCAGCGTGTCGCCGATGGCACTGCCGGCGACGAGGCTGTGGACGACCAGCATGTTCTTGGCGCGCGCGTCCGACAGCAGCTGCTTGGCGGCGGGCAGTGTGGCGAGACAGCGCGGCCGCCTCTGCGCGTTGCAGGTCTGCTTGACGAAATCGGCCAGCAGCAGCGCCGTGGTCTTGGGGTCGACGGTCACTTCCTTGAGCGCGGGCGCCGGCGGTGCCTTGATGTCCGGCCACTCGTCGATGATGGTCTGCTGCGCAACAGCCGGCGCGGCGAGCGCCACGGCGGCAAGTGTAAAAAACGCGAATAGACCCGATCGCAATCTCAAGGCTTCCTCCCAGGCAGTTATTCTCCGAACGCTCGGAGATTGACCAAATCGTGTAGCAATTCGGCCCTACCGACAAGTCCTGGTGTCGTCAGTACCCGAGCGCGTGCGGCAGCCAGAGCGCGAGCCCCGGGACGAACGCGATCACCAGCAGGCAGAGCAGCAGCAGGCCGAGGTATCCGAGCATCGGCTTCACCGTCACCTCGATCGGCACATCGCCGATCAGGCAGGCTCCGTACAGCCCCAGACCCAATGGCGGCGCGAACAAGCCGATCCCCATGGCGATCACCAGCACGACGCCGAAATGCAGGGGCGCGATGCCGAGCTGGCTCGCCACGGGCACCAGCAGCGGCCCGAAGATGATCAGCGCCGCGGCGCCCTCGAGAACCGAGCCCATCACGATCAGGATCAGGATCGAGAGCAGCAAAAAGAGCCAGGTGCCGCTGGTGCGCGACAAGGCGATCATGGTCTCCGCCAGCGCGTGCGGCACCTGCTGCAAGGTCAGCGTGAACGCCAGGGACTGCGCGGCCGCGACGATGAACAGCACCAGGCCCGATCGCGTCGCCGCATGGACGAAGCTGCGCACGGCCGAGCTGGGCCGCAGCTCCCGGAACACGAGCCCTCCCACCGCCAGCGCGTAAAGCGCGGCGAAGGCGGAAATCTCCGTGGCGGTGGCAAAGCCCGATTTGAAACCGCCGAAGATGATGGCGATCAGGCCGAGGGTGACGGCGGCTCCGCCCCAGAGCTGGGCCGTCGGCCTGCGCGCCTCGGTCGTCGCAGCGACCCGGCTGGGGCTGCCGAAGATGATCGCAACCGCGATCAAGGCGAGCGCCATCAGGCCGGCGGGCAGCAGGCCCGCCATGAACAGGCCTCCGATCGAGAGATTGGCGACGAATCCCAGAATGATCAGATTGATGCAGGGCGGGATCGTCTCCGCCATCACGGCCGAGGCCGCCAGGAGCGCCACCGTGCCGCCGGGATTCTGCCCCGCCCGCCGCGAGGCCGGGATGAGGACCGAGCCGACTGCCGCGACATCGGCCATCTTCGAGCCGGATATGCCCGAGAAGATCACCATCGAGAGCACCATGACCACGTTGAGCCCGCCGCGGAGCCGGCCGACCAGCCGCTCGAGCAACGCGATCAGGCGGACGGACATGCCGTTCGCCTCCATCAGGTATCCGACCAGGATGAAGAAGGGGATTGCCAGCAACACGAAATTGTCGATGCCGCGCGCCATCTGCTGAGCGACGATCACCCCGGGCAAGGTGCCCTGGACCCAGACGAAGATGAGCGCCGCCAGCGCCAGTGAGAACGCGATCGGCACGCCGCCGCAGAGACCGAGGAAGAATCCGATCGACATCAGCACGCCGGGCCGCGGCAGCGTCCCCGGCGCGAGCGCGCTCCAAGCCTGCCAGCCGGCAGCCGACAGAGCCACGATCACAATCGCCGCGGCGATATCGCGCCAAGCGCGCCGAAAAAACCGCTCGAGGGCGAAGATCGTCATGCAGGCCGCGCCCGCCCCCATCGGATAGAAGGTAAGCTGCAGCGGAAGGCCGGACCCCGTGGTCTGCCCCGTCGTGAGCGCGCCCAGGCGAAGGGCGTTCACGGCGACATAGCCCGAAACGATCGCGGTCATCAGCGCGCCCACCGCGTCGATCAATCGCCGCGGAGCCGGCGGAATTCTATCGACGAAGAAGGCGACGCCGACGTTCTCGCCGCGGGCGACGGCGCCCGCCGCGCCGAAGAAGCTCGACGCGACCATCAAGCCGCGCGCGATGTCGTCGGACCATTCGACAGGCGCGTTGAAGGTCGAGCGCAACAGAACGGAGAGGATGACGACGACCAGATCCGCCGCCAGGAACATCGCGGCGACGGCATCGGTAAGGCCGAGCAACGAGCCGATGAAGAGCCGGTCGACGCCGATCGGCTTCGCCGCGCCCTCGCTCAAGGCCCCAGGACCTCAGACCCGCGTCGATCGGATCAGGTCGACGACCGGCTTCGCTTCAGGGTGATTTCTCACGAAGGCTTCCGTCTGGGGCGCGACGCGCGCGCGGAAGGCATCTTTGTCGCATTGGCCGACGGTCACGCCTTTCTGCCCGAGCACATCGAGAGCTTCCTGCTCCACCGCCAAGCCTTGAGCGCGGGTATCCGCGGCGGCCTGCTGCGCGGCATCGAGGAACCCGTCGCGCAGCCTTGCGTCCATGCGCGCGAAGGTCAGCTCGCTGAAATAGATCGCGAGCGGCGAGAAATTATGCTGCGTCAACGAGTAGAACTTCGCCGTCTCGTAGAATTTGCTGGCGAGGATGGTCGGGGGATCGTGCTCCAGCCCGTCGAGTACGCCGGCCTGGAGCGCCGTGTAGATCTCGCCGAAGGCGAGCGGTGTGGCGGCCGCGCCCATGAGACGCAGGCACTCGGTGATCACCGGATTTGGCAAGGTGCGGATCTTCAAGCCCGCCAAATCGCCCGGCGCCTTGACCGGTTTCCTCGCAAGCACGCTGCGCGAGCCGAAGTTGTAGGCCCAGGCGATGATGCGTATACCGGCGCCCTTGAGCAGCGCATCCTCGATCGGCTTCGCGGCACCCGCCTCGAATGCCTTCGTCTGCTGCGGGAAGCTGTCGAAGAGGTAACCGAGATCGAAGGTGCCCACGAGCGGCACGAGATTGGCCGAGATCGACGATCCCGAGACCATCATGTCGATCACGCCCAGCTTGACGGAGTTGATGACGTCGATTTCCTGCCCGAGCTGGTTGTCGGGAAAGAACTGGATTTCGATCTGCTCGCCGAGTCCGTTGCCGTTGAGGTGCTTGATGAGGTTGTCGCAGTAGACGCGACCATTGGCGTACTTGGGATCGTTGGCTTGCGAGGATGAAATCTTCATCTGCAGCGAGGCCGCACGCGCGCCGCGAATGACCGCCGGCGCCAAAGCAAGGCCGAGCGGCACCGCGCCCGCCCGGCGCAGCAGGGAGCGACGAGTCAATCGGACCGCTGTCATTGCTCTTCCTCCCATGCTGCCGCGCCGTCGGCGGCTTCGTAGCGGACCCTGGAAGGCAATAGGTCAGGCGGGGCCCTCCGTCAATACGAGCGGCAAGCATGGGCTTGCAGCGCCGCGATTGCGCGCCCAGAATTGTCGCGCCCGCCAACGAGCAGGATCTCCCCCATGAACGAGCTGACGGAAGCCGCGCCTTTCCTACCGAACTCGGCAAGCGCCCGCGACCGCGCCTTCGTTCTCCACCCCATGACGAACCTGGTGCAGCACGCGGCCGAGGGACCGCTGATCGTCACGCGGGGCGACGGCGTCCACATCGTCGACGAGCAAGGCCGGCGCTTCATCGAGGGGGTTTCCGGTCTCTGGTCGGTGACGCTCGGCTTCCACAACGAGCGCCTGGCGCAAGCCGCCTATCGGCAAATGCTGCAGCTGCCGAGCTACCACATGTTTCGCTTCAAGAGCCATCCGACCGCGATCGAGCTCGCGGAGCGCCTGATCGCGCTGTCGCCGGCCCCGATGTCGAAGGTGTTCTTCGCGAATTCCGGATCGGAGGCGAACGACACCGCGGTCAAGCTCGCCTGGTACTACAACAACGCGCTCGGGCGCCGCGCCAAGAAGAAGATCATCGCGCGGCGCGGCGGCTATCACGGCGTCGGCATCGGCAGCGGCAGCCTCACGGGGCTCGACCGGAACCACCGGGATTTCGACCTGCCGATCGACCGGTTCCTGCATACGGACTGTCCGCACCATTGGCGCTTCGCGGACCCCGGCGAAAGCGAGGAGGCCTTCGCGACGCGGCTCGCCGACAACCTCGAGAAGCTGATCCTCGCGGAAGGACCCGACACGGTCGCGGCCTTCGTCGCGGAGCCCGTGATGGGCACCGGCGGGATCATCGTGCCGCCCAAGACCTACTTCGAGAAGATCCAGGCGGTGCTGAAGCGCCACGACGTGCTCTTCATCGTGGACGAGGTGATCTGCGGCTTCGGCCGCCTCGGCGACATGTTCGGCTGCCAGACCTTCGGCCTGAAGCCCGACATCATCACCATGGCGAAGGGCCTCTCCTCCGGCTATCTGCCGATCTCGGCCGTGCTGGTTTCGGAGGATATCTACCGCGCCTGTCTGGAGGAGAGCGGCAAGATCGGCGTGTTCGGCCACGGCTTCACCTATTCGGGCCATCCCGTCTGCGCCGCCGTCGCGCTCGAGGCGCTGAAGATCTACGAGGAGACCGACATCGTCGGCCACGTGCGCGCGGTGGCGCCACTGCTGCAGGAGGGCTTGCGCGGCTACGCGGGGCATCCTTTGGTCGGCGAAGTCCGGAGCATCGGGCTGATGGGCGGGCTCGAGCTGGTGAAGGACAAGGCGGCCAAGACGCCCTTCCCGCCCGAGCTCAACGTCGGCCTCTTCATCGAGCGGCGGTGCCAGGAGCACGGCGCCATCTTGCGCGCGCTCGGCGACACCTTGACCGCGGCACCCCCGCTCATCATCGAGCCTTCGGAGATCGAACAGATCCTGCGCATCATCGGCCGAGCGCTCGACGAGACCCACGATCATGCCCGCGCGGAGGGCTGGCTCTAGGGGATCACCTCACCGCGATCGGTTCCAGGTGAAATCGCTCAGCTCAAGATCTCGACTTTGCCGCTGGCAAGGTCGTAGAAGCCGGCGACGACCTGGAGGCCCTTCTTGTCGATCAAGCCGGCAAGCACTGGCGAGGCCTCGCGCAGAATCGCCGCCTGGATCTTGGCATTCGCCTTGCCGACGGCGTCGACGTCCGTGCCGGCTTGATCCACCGCGGGACGAATGTAGCGATAGAGCCCGCTGATCTGGCCGGGCACGGGCTTGGCGTCGATGGATGCCTTGACGGCGCCGCAACTACTGTGTCCGAGCACCACGATCATCTTCGTGCCGAGCACGGCCGCGCCATATTCCAAGCTGGCAATGACCTCCGAACTCGCGACATTACCGGCGACGCGGGTGACGAAGAGGTGCCCGATGCTCTGATCGAAGATCAACTCAACCGGCACCCGAGAGTCCGCGCAGGACAGCACCGCCGCGAAGGGTTCCTGCTTGCCGGCGGTCTTCTGCTTCAGGATCGCGAGATCCTCGTCGAAGGCGGTCATGCGGCCCTCGACGAACCGCCGGTTTCCCTCGCTCAAATGCTGCAGCGCCTGGTCGGGCGTCACAGCGCTCGCGGCCCGTGCCGGGTGCAACGCGACATCCAGGACGGCACCGGTCACGATGGCGGCCGCTGCGCGCGTGAGAATTCGACGCCGCGACAGCCGCGGCGCCGAGGCGCAATGGCAGCCGTCCGCGTAAGGGGGATCGCAGGTGCCTGACGGGATCATCGGTCGTTCCTCCCTCAATGAGTGCTCCCAGCCATTAAACCTCCGGAGCCCGGGGCTTGCGCTGGCGCTGCACCTGCATGTTCGCGAGGAAGGGCACCAGCGGGTGCGCGCCCATCGCCACCATCGCGGGCACGTCGAGCGCGACCAGGGCCGCTCGTTGCGCGGGCACGAGCCGATGGCGATCGGCATAGGCCGCGGGGTCGGCGATATAGGCGGCACGCGCCGCCTCATCATGGGCGAGCGCATGCAGCGCCGTCGTGAGCGCGACCAGCTCGGGCCTGATCGAGGGGTAGTGCGGCGGGCGCGTTGCCTCATCGCCGCCGAGCCAGGCGAGCGAGGCGTAGTCGTGGTGCCAGCTCGGATCCATCGAGACGATGTCGGGCTTGCGCTCGCCCAGCGCGCCCGCGGCACAGGCCCAGCAGCGCAGCTCGATGTTGCCGGTCTCGTCGAGCTCGGCCTCGCTGTGGCCGATCAGCGATTTGAGGTTGCCGGCAGAGAGCCGGGCGAGGACCTGATTGTCCCAGGCGAGCTCCGGGTTGGCGTAGCGGTCGGTGCCGGGAAAATGCGACATGCCGCCGCTCGCGAGCACCACGGTCCTGAGCCCCATGCCGGTGACGGCACGCGCCACGGCTTGGCCGAAAGCGTAGCAGCGCTCGACCGTCGGCTGCGGCGGCAGGTAGGCGTTCACGTAGATCGGCAGCACGGGCTCGGTGTGGCCGAGATGGGTCAAGGGGATGCCCATCGCATAATCGAACTTCGCCGTGCTGGTGAAGGCGGGATCGAAGCCCTGGCGATAGAGATCGCGCACCAGCTCGAAGCCGGTCTCCCTCGGGATCTTCCAGTGGAATTTCCGGCCGGCGAATTCTCCCCTGGCCTCGCCGCCGGTGTGGATGGTGAAGGGCGGCGCCGCCTGATGGAAGAACTGCTCGGCATGATCGTTCGCGAACAGGATCCAGAGATCCGGCTTCAGCGCCCGGAGCTTCTCGCCGATTTCGGCCGCGATCGCCCGCACGCGCGCGACCGTCTGGCGATCCTCGGTCTCGGGCATGGTGAAGAATTGCGGGGCATGGGGCAGCATCGCGCCACCGATCACCGTCGAGCTCATGAGCCCGTCTCCCTTTTCTCGCCGCCCTCCAAGCGCTCACTTGCGGACGAGGTCGGGCCCTTCGCCGCGGCGCCCATCGAGACCAGCTGGGCGCTCTCCTCCTCGGGCGCGCCGGCCACGGGACGGGCCTGCACATAGACGGTCGGATTGGAGAACTCGATGCCTTTTTCGCGGAACACCTTGTGAATCCGCTTCAAGGCCGCGCGATAGACGAAGGTCGGCTGCACCGGCCGCGCGGTGAATTTGAGCCGCACGACCAGCGCGTTCGGATCGATATCGGTGACGCCCTGCAGCTTCAGAGGCGCGATCAGCTCGGGCCCGAGCTCCGCGTCGCCCATCATATCGATGCCGATCTGTTTCACGGCCTTGCGGACCTGCTCGAAATCGGTCTCGTGGGCGAGCCGCAGATTGAATTTCACCGTGGTCCAGTCGCGGCTGAAATTCGTGACCTGCTGGATCTGGCCGAAGGGGATGACATGGACCTGGCCGTTCTGGTGACGCAGGCGCATGGAGCGGATCGACATGCCCTCGACCGTCCCCTTGAGCCGGCCGGTATCGATGTACTCGCCGATCCGGAAGGCATCGTCGGCCATGAAGAAGATGCCGGACACGATGTCGCGCACAAGGGATTGCGAGCCGAAGCTGATGGCGAGACCGAAGATCGAGGCGCCCGCGATGAGCGAGGTCGTATTGACGCCGAGATTGGAGAGCGCGATCAGCCCGGCGAGCAGCGCAATCGTGATCAGGATGAAGACACGCATCAGCGGCAGCACCGTCTGAAGCCGGGATGCGATCGGCGCCGGCTCGTCGCTGGGGACGGCCTGAATCGCGGGCCGGATGTGCCGCTCGGTGTGCATGAAAACGACCCGGCAGAGCGCATAGGCGATGTAGACCGTCGCGGCCGCACTCAAGAGCGAGCCGCGGTTGCGCGCCCAACCCTCCGAGGGAAAGACGCGCGCGAGATCCACGAGCCAGAGCTCGACCAGGAATGCCGCGGCGCCGAGCCAGAGCGCGACACTGACGCAATGGCGGATGACGCGGTGCCATTGAACGCGCCTCTCGGATGGTTCCCGAGCCCTGGACGCGGCGACGACGTGATCGAGCCCCGCGCCCACCATCATCTCCAGCACCCAAACGCCGATCAGAATTCCGGCCGTATCGATCAGCCCCCAAAACGGTTTGAGGTTTCTGAGCGTCACGCCCAGCGACCAGGCGAGCAGCGCCAGCAAGACGAAGAGCAGGGCCAGCGGATATCCCATGCGCTCGAAGAACGCAGCCGTCGGCCGGTCCGGACCCGCGGTCGCCTCGCCGCCCATCGCCGGCGCGCGCCGGACGCGGTTGATGAAATAAACCGCGAGGCCCGCATTCACCAAGCCGAGGCAGAGCGCCGTGACCTGTATGTCGAGTATCTGCATGCCACCGCGAACCAGCGCGCGCAGGAGCGCGGTCGAGAACAGCTCCAGTGTCACGATCGCGCTGGCCGCTTCCCGCAGCCGGCGTGCCGTAACGTCGCTGACCTCGATCAGTCGCGCCTTTGAATCGCGGGGGCGCAGCACGAGATCGACCGGCAGCAGTATCAGCCGCCAATAGACGAGCGCCGAGAGAAACGGCATCGCGACCCGGCTCGGCAGGGAGTCGCTCGAAAACCAGAGCGCGTGGGCGGCATAGGCGACCACCAGCAGCGCAAAGACCCCAAGGAGATCGGAGGCGAACAGCGAAAACAGTCCAGAGAGCCGCACCGGATCGGAAGCCAGCCGCTGTGGCCGTCGCCAACCCGCGAGCGGCAGCGGCGCCAGGCGCAGCGCCACGAGCCCCGCGGCGAGCGCGGCCAACAGCTGCAGCAGCCAAACCGCAAAGGATCCGCTCGAGGCTTCGGCGATGCGGTCCGCGACCTGCCGAAGCTGATCCGGCCAGTCGGGCACAGCCGCGAAGATCGGCCGAAGCGCGTTCGTGAGGTCGCTGGCGGCGTCGGAGAGCCACCCCGCGCCCATCGACATCATGTCGTCGGCCACACTTTGCGCTGGGCCCGCGGCGCCGCCGCCCTGGGGCGCGGCAGCATCCGCGTTGCAAGGCCGTGGAAGCCAGAGACAAAGCAACAGGGCGAGAGCGAGCAGGCGCGGCGAGAGCCGAAGAGCCGTCCGTATGGTCGGGCTTGATGAGGTCTGCATCAAATCAGGGTTTTGCGCTCGGCTTCAGATCGGACATCGCACTCTCCCGTCGCGGCCGCAGCCTAGCACAAGGACCCCGCGGCTTCGCCCAGTTGATCGCGAGCATGCCCGCCTATAGGTTTTCCCCGGCGAGAGAGAGGGAGGCGACATGGGCGAGAAGCCAATCCTGGTCTGGGGCGCGGGCGCGATCGGCGGGACGGTCGGCGCGCATCTGGCGCGTGCGGGCCATGACGTACTCTTCGTCGATCGCGCCGGGGATCACGTGGCGGCGATGGCGGAGCACGGGCTTGCCATCACGGGACCGGTGACCGAGTTCAAATTGCCCGTGCGGGCGGCGACGCCGGACCGGGTTGAGGGCCGCTTCGAGACCGTGCTGCTCTCGGTCAAGGCACAGGACACCGAAGGGGCCGCGCGTGCGCTGCTTCCGCATCTCGCCGAGGACGGTTGCGTCGTCTCGCTGCAGAACGGCCTCAACGAGCGCGTGATCGCCGAGGTCGCGGGACCCGCGCGCACCGTCGGCGCCTTCGTCAATTTCGGCGCCGACTACATCTCGCCGGGCGTCATCCTGTTCGGCGGCCGGGGCGCCGTGGTGGTGGGCGAGATCGACGGGCGCGTGACGCCGCGCGCCGAGCGGCTGCACCACTTGCTCCGCGAGTTCGAGGAGCGCGCGGTGCTGACCCGCAACATCTGGGGCTACCTCTGGGCGAAGCTCGCCTATGGCGCGATCCTGTTCGCGACGGCGCTCACCAACGCCTCGATCGCGGATTGCCTCGCCTCTGAGCGCCACCGCGCGCTCTTCATCGCGCTTCCCCGCGAGGTCTTGCGCGTCGCCGCGGCGGCAGAGGTCGCGCCGGAGCCTTTCGATGGCTTCGATCCCGGCGCCTTCGCGCCGGGCGCCACCGAGGCGCAGGCGGTCCGATCGCTCGACGCGCTGGTCGCCTTCAACCGCCGCTCCGCGAAATCGCACAGCGGCATCTGGCGCGACCTGGCCGTGCGCAAGCGCCGCACCGAGGCCGAGCATCAGCTCGGGCCGATCATCGCGGTCGCGCGCGAACACGGGCTTTCGGCGCCGATCACCGCGCGGCTGATCGCACTCGTCCGCGACATTGAGGATGGCCGGCGGGCGCAGGATTGGACGACACTGGATCTGTTGATGGAGATGGTAGCGGCATGAGCGCAGAACCCAAGACTGTCTCGTTGACGGGACAGACCGCCCTGGTCACCGGCGCCGCGCACGGCTTCGGCCGCGCGATCGCCAAGACATTGGTCGATGCCGGCGCCACAGTCTGGGGCGGCGACGTGCAGGAGGCGGCGCTCGCGGAGACCAAATCGATCTGCGGCGAGCGCTGCCAGGTGCGCCGGCTCGACGTCACCGACCGCGCGCTCGTGCAGGCGGTGGTGAAGGAGGCGCAAGCCGCCAGCGGCCGCATCGACATTCTCGTCAACGATGCCGGCGGCGTCCTGGGCCAAGTCGGCCGGCCGCTCGAGGAGATCACGCCGCAGCAATGGCAGGCGATCTTCGACGTCAACGTGACCGGCGCCTTCAACTGCATCCAGGCCGCCGTGCCCGCCATGAAGGCGCATCGCTACGGCCGGATCGTCAACATCTCCAGCGGCGCGGGGCTGCGCACCAGCCTCACGGGGATCCAGGCTTACGCCTCGGCCAAGGCCGCGCAGATCGGCTTGACCCGCCAGCTCGCCCAGGAGCTCGGCCCCTTCGGGATCACCGTCAACAACGTGGCGCCCGGCTTCGTGCGCTCCAATCCCACGACCGAGAAGCAGTGGGCGTCCTACGGCCTCGAGGGCCAGAAGCGGCTGGTCGACTCTCTTTATCTGAAGCGGCTGGGGTCGGCGGAGGACATCGCCAACGCGGTGCTGTTCTTTGTCAGCGATCTCTCGGGCTGGGTCACCGGCCAGATCCTGAGCGTCGACGGCGGGCGGAGCTGACCGGAGCTGACGCCCCTTACGCCTTGCGGAACCGCGCGAGCCGCGTCGCTGCCTCCGGATTGACGGCGCCAGGCGAAACGCGGCCCGCGAGAAGCTCGCGCACCTGGTTCACCGTGTCGAAGGCTTGGTGCTCGATCGATTGCGGCGTCAGGCCGGCGATGTGGGGCGTGGCGATCACGTCGGGGCGGCGCGCGAGGCGCGGCGATGGCTTCTGGTCGGCTGCGCGGCCCACGTCCATCGCGGCGCCGGCAATCTTGCGCTCGTCGAGCGCGTGCTCCAGCGCCGTCTCGTCGACCAGGTTGCCGCGCGAGAGATTGATGAAATAGGCGCTCGGCTTCATGCGCGCGAAGGCCGCGGCGTTCATCAGGTTCTCGGTCTCCTCGTTCGCCACCACGAGGCAGACCACGAAATCGGAGTCCGCCAGCAGTGCCTCCAGCGCCACCTGCCGGAGTGCCGGGCCGCTCACGGTCTTGTAGGGATCGCTCACCAGCACCGTCATGCCCAGGGCGACACCAAGGCTCGCGAGATACTCGCCGATCGCGCCATAGCCCATAATGCCGAGCGTCGAGTCCTTGAGCTGCCGGCCCATCTGCGCCACGGGTTCGCCGCCGGCGCGGTACCCGGCGACAGCCTCCGGAATGCCGCGCGCCAGGTCCACCATGAATCCGACGGCCATCTCCGCCACGGCCGGAATGAACCCGGGGGATGCCCGGGTCACCAGAATTCCCTGCCGGCTCGCCGCGGCCACGTCGATGTTGCGGATGTCCACGGCGACGCGCAGGAAGGCGGCGACGTCGCGCCCCTCTGCGAAGAAGCGCGCCTCGCCGGGCGTCTGCCGGTCCGACACCACGATGTCGCAGCCTCGTGCGCCCTCGATGAGCGCCTCGGTATCGAGCACGCCGCCGGAATTGAGACGGACCTCGCCGAGCTCGCGCAGCGCCGCGAGCGCGCGCGGGCCATAGTAGTTTCGCAGCATGTCCGGCGTATGGGTGAGCAGGATCCGTGCCATCGGCTTCCTCCGTCGATCTTCGCCGACCCTATCACGGCTGCATCGGTCAAGCTAAAATCCCGGGGAGAGCCTTGACCGAGAGCGAGGTCGCCCATGAAAACCACGCCCGTTGCGAAAGCGGATTTCGAGCGCTCCGTGCTGGCGGTGCCGCCGCTGGCGCGCCATGCGGATTTCTCGCTCAACGTCGGCGCGAACCGCGCGCTTATCCGGTATCTCGAGACCGGCGGCATGCGCACGCTCATGTATGGCGGCAATGCCAATATCTACAATCTCGGCGTGCTCGGCTTCGAGGCCGAGATGAGCGCGCTTGGCGAGATGGCGGGCGCCGACACCTGGGTCATCCCCTCGATCGGACCCGAGTACGGCAAGGCGATGGATCAGGCGCAGATCCTCAAAACCCTGCCCTTCCCCACCGCGATGGTGCTGCCGCTCGGTTTCCCGGCGACGCAGGCGGGCATCGCGATCGGCATCCGCAAAATCGCCGAGCGCTACGGCAAGCCGGTGATCGCCTATGTGAAATCCGAGAATTATCTGAAGCCTGCCGATGCCGGTGCGCTCATCCGCGACGGCGCGGTGATCGCGGTCAAGTATGGCGTCGTGCGCAAGGAGCCCGCCGCGGATGCCTATCTCTCGGCGCTGCTCGAGCACGTGGCGCCCGACCAGATCGTGAGCGGGATCGGCGAGCGGCCGGCGCCCGCGCATCTCATCAAGTTCGGCCTGGTGAGCTTCACCTCGGGCTCGGTCTGCGTGGCGCCGCGGCTCTCGCTGGCGCTCCTCGCGGCGCTCAAGGCCGGAGACGAGGAGCAAGCACTCGATTTGCAGACGCCGTTCCTGCCGCTCGAGGATCTCCGCGACGCGCTCTCGCCGATCCGCGCGCTGCACAGCGCGGTGAGCCTCGCGGGCATCGCGGAGATGGGGCCCATGCTGCCGATGCTGACGGAGATCGAGGACGCCGCCGAGTGCCGCGAGATCGAGCGCGCCGCCCGCGTGCTGCGCGCCAAGGACGAAGCCTACGGCGGCGAGAAGGCCGCCTAGAAAGGGCGCGGGCTCATGGGTCCCATCGTGGTGATCGCCGCCGGAGAAATGGGCGCCGCCGTCGGCGGCCGTCTCCGCGAGCGGGGCGCGGACGTGCGCACGTCCCTCGTCGGCCGCAGCGCCAAGACCGCCGAGCGCGCACGGCGTCACGGGCTCATCGCGCTCGACGACGACGCCCGGTTGGTTGAGGGCGCCGCCTTCGTGCTCTCGATCGTGCCGCCCGCCGAGGCGGCGCCGCTCGCGCGGAGGCTCGCCGCCGCGCTCGCCGACAGCAGGGCAAAGCCGGTCTATATCGACTGCAACGCGGTCAGTCCCGCGACGGTCGCGGAAGCCGCTGACGCGATCGAGCGCACCGGCTGCGCCTTCGTCGATGCGGGGATCATCGGCGGGCCGCCGCGGCCGGGGACACCGGGCCCGAAGTTCTATGCCTGCGGTGCCGCTGCCGAGCGCTTTGCGGCGCTCAGGGAGCGCGGGCTCGACGTGCGAGCAATCGACGGTGAGATCGGCACCGCCTCGGCGCTCAAGATGGCCTATGGCTCGATCACCAAAGGTTTCACCGCGATCGGCGCCGCCGCGATGCTGGGGGCGACGGCGGCCGGCGTCGCCGATCTCTTGAAGCGCGAGCTCGCCGACAGCCAGCCCGCTCTCAAGGCCTGGCTCGATCGCCAGATGCCCAATGTCTTTGCGAAGGCCTATCGCTGGGTCGCGGAGATGGAGGAAGTCTCCGGTTTCGTCGGCGAGCCCTCGCCGAGCTCGCAGATGTTCCAGGGCGTGGCTCGCCTCTATGAGGAGCTCGCGCGCTCCTATGAGGGCGATCGCCGAGAGATCGAGGCGCTCGCCAAGTTCGTCAAGGACTAGCATCCAACGACTAGGCGTCCGACCCCAGGGATCGGGCGGATTGAAAAGAACGGGATTCGGCGCCATATTGTGGAGGTCAATCGGCTTTCGGCCGGCCTTGGCGTCGTGCTCTCCTGGGCCGAATCCGGACCCGTCCAAAAACTAGGTTGGCCCGCAGCGCATCCGCGCGGCGGCATCGTTCTTTGGAGGGACGGATGCCCACTGGTACGGTCAAATGGTTCAACCCCACAAAGGGTTACGGGTTCATTCAGCCAGATGACGGCTCGAAAGACGTCTTCGTGCATATCTCGGCGGTCGAGCGCTCGGGCATCGGCAACCTGCAAGAAGGCCAGAAGCTGAGCTTCGACATCGAGCGGGGCCAGCAAGGCAAGACGTCCGCCGTCAATCTGAAGTCGGCGTAACCGCGAGGGGGCGGCTCGGCCGCCCCCGAACGCGCACGCTCCGGGCCGCCCCCATCGGCTCCGGTGAAAGGAGATCGACCATGAAGAGCGCGGAGCGCTCCGATGCCCCGCGACGTACGGCGCAGTCCATCGCGGACCAGCGCCAGAAGCGCGACGACGACGTGAAGCGGCAGATCGAGAAGGAGCGCCAGACCATGGAAGCGAAGGTGGCGCGCTTGCGGGCGCTCAGATTGGCGAAGGAAGCCACCGACGCGCTCGTGCCCGAGCCGCCACCCACTCCGCGCAAGCCGCGGGCCCGGCGCGCCCAAGGCTGACCTGCTCCATGGGGAATGTCACGCTCAGGCTCGAGGGCTCCGAGATTTTTAGCTGGTCCGGCGACGATCTCGGGATCCGCAAGCTGGAGCTTGCCTTCGCAAACGCAGCCAAGGACCGCGGCGTGACCCCCGGCGTGCTCGCGTCCAGCATCGTGATGCAGCTTCCGGGAATGGGTATCGTCGAGGACAAGCGTGCCCAGACGCTTCAGCTCATGGGCATCATGTATTTCATTCTTTCGCGCGACATCAAGGATCCCCGGCATGCCGGGAAGTACCGGGACTATGCGGGCGCGTCGACATTTGAGTTCGACCTGCGTGTGCACGGACGAGAGGTCCGCGTCGACCTCACCGCCGCCGCTTGGCCCGACGAAAGCTGACCGCCCCTTCTCAGCTCGGTATCACGCGCTTCAACAGCTCGACAGACCGGCGGACGCCCTCGAGGGGCGTCATGGTGACGTCCTCGTGCTCGATCGAGAGTACGTCGTCGTAGCCCACCGCCCGCAGCGCCGAGCAGAATTTCCGCCACCAGGCCTCGTCGTTCCCTAGGCCGAGTGTCACGTAGTTCCAGGCCCGCTCGCTCGCGCGATCACTGGTCTTGAACTCGATCCGGCCGTTCAAGCCGGCGATGCCCGGATCGATGCGCGTGTCCTTGGCGTGCACGTGATAGATCGCGCCGTCGAGCGCCGCGATCGCCTTCAGGGGATCGGCGCCCATCCACATGAGATGGCTCGGGTCGAAATTGACGCCGACGGTCTCGCCGACGGCATTCCGCAGGCGTTGGAACGTCTCGACGCTGTAGACGTTCTGGTGGCCGTGCAGCTCCAGGCAGAGCTTGCGGATGCCGAGCCCCTTTGCGTAAGCGACCAGGCCGCGCCAGTAGGGTATCAGCACCTCCTCCCACTGGTAGTGCAGGATGGTCTGCACCTCCGCGGGCCAGCTGGTGCTGACCCAGTTGGCGTTGGCATCGCCGGGACCGCCGGGACAGCCGGACATCATCACCACACGCTCGACCCCCAAAAGGCTTGCGAGCTTGATGGTCTTCTCCGTGACCTCGCGATGGCGGCGCCCATGCTCGCCGGGGTGCACGGGATTGCCGGAGCAATTGAGCGCGCTGAGCGCGATGCCGTGATCTCCGAGACGCGCGAGGAACTCGCGGCGAGCGGGCTCGCTCTCCAGCATCCGATCGAGCTTCAGATGCGGCGCGCGCGACCAGTTGCCGCCCGCGAACTCCAGCCGCTCGATGCCGAGCTCGGCCGCGGTTTTCACGAGCTCGTCGACGCCCATGTCGCCAAGGCTGTCGGTGATCATGCCAATCTTCATCAGAGCCCTCGCGAGGTCAGAGTCCGGCGGCGCGGACGGCGCCGGAGAGATAACGGCAGCCCATGCGCGCATAGGTGAGCGGATGGGCCTTGGCCGGGTCCTGCTCGGCCTCGACCACCAGCCAACCCTGGTAGCCTGCAGTCTTCAAGACGCCGAGCACGGCCGCGAAATCGACCGCGCCGTCGCCGGGCACGGTGAAGACCCCTTCCACCACTGCGTCCAGAAAGCTGCGGTCGTCTCCGCGCATCGCCGCCAGCACGTCGGCACGGACATCCTTGCAGTGCACATGATTGATGCGGGCAATGTGGCGTTTCGCGACCGCAACGGGATCGGCGCCGGCATAGGCGAGATGCCCGGTATCGAGCAGCAGCCCCACGCTCTCGCCCGTCGATCGCATGAGCCGGTCGATCTCGGCTTCGCTCTCCACCACCGTGCCCATGTGGTGGTGATAGGCCATGCGGACGCCGCGCCGGACCAGATGATCGGCGACGGCGGTCAGGCGCTCGGCAAATCGGGGCCAGTCGGCCTCGGAGAGGCGGGGCCGCCGGCTCAACGGTCGGCCGCGCTCGCCCGCGACGCTGCCGGTGGTCTCGGCGAACACCATCACGGCCGAGCCCATCTCGGAGAGAAGGCTCAGATGCGGCTCGACGGCGCGGATCTCCTCGGCCGCCGTGCGCTCCAGGAGCCGCGCGCTGTACCAGCCGGAGATCAGCGCGAGCCCGTGGCGGTAGAGGATCGGGCGGAGAACCGCGCTCTCGCGCGGGAACTTGTTGCCGAGCTCGATGCCCACGTAGCCGGCCTCGCGCGCCTCAGCGAGACATGTCTCCAGCGGCGTCTCCCCACCGAGCTCCGGCAGGTCGTCGTTCGACCAGGTGATGGGATTGATGCCGATGCGGACCGCCATGGCGCCTATCTTGGCAAATGCGCGGGGGTATCGCTATGGTCTCGCGGCAATGACCATCTCTTCGGCGCCGCAGCGCTCCATCGTGGTGTTCGACCTGGGCGGCGTGCTCATCGATTGGAATCCGCGGCACCTCTATCGCAAGCTCTTCGCCGACGAGGCGGCGATGGAGGCGTTCCTCGGCACGGTCTGCACGCAGGAATGGAACGAGCGGCAGGATGCCGGCCGGAGCTTCTCGGAAGCAGCGGCGCTGCTTTGCGCACAACACCCGCAGCAGGCCGGGCTGATCGAAGCCTATGACGCTCGCTTCGACGAGATGATGAAGGGCCCGATCGGCGGCAGCGTCGCCATTCTCCAGGCCCTCTACGATCGCGGCGTGCCGCTCTACGCGCTCAGCAACTGGTCGGCGGAGACCTATCCGCTGGCGGCCAAGCGCTTCGATTTCCTGCGGCTGTTCCGCGGCCTGGTGATTTCGGGCGAGGTCGGTGTGATCAAGCCCGATCCGAGGATTTTTCGAATTTTGCTGGATCGGTACCGGATCGAGCCGGCCGACGCCGTCTATATCGACGACAACCCCCGGAATGTCGAGGCGGCACGCGCGCTCGGTATTCACGGCATCCATTTCACGGATCCCGGCAAGCTGCGCCGAGAACTTGAGGACTTGAGACTTCTCTGAGTTTGCGAGAGGCTAAGGCCCGCGGGGGAGGAATAGCGAATGGCGGGCGCGGCAACGTCGCTCGAGGTGCGGGACGTCGAGGTTTTCTACGGCGCGCTCCAGGTGCTGAACCGGGTGTCGCTGTCGGCGCGCGGTGGCGAATTCATCGCCCTGCTGGGCTCCTCGGGCTGCGGCAAGACCACGCTCTTGCGGGCCATTTGCGGGTTCGTCGCCGTCGAGCGGGGCGCGATCGCGGTCGGCGGCCGCGACATCACAAAACTGCCACCCGACAAGCGTAACATGGCGATGGTGTTCCAATCCTACGCCCTCTGGCCGCACATGACGGTGGCGCAGAACATTGGCTATGGCCTGCGGCTGCGCCGGGCCGGCCGCTCCGCCATCGCCGAGCGGGTGGACCAGATGCTGGCGATGCTGCGGCTCACCGGCCTGGGCGCGCGGAAGGTGACGGAGCTCTCCGGTGGCCAGCGCCAGCGCGTGGCCTTGGGCCGCGCGCTCGCCATCAGCCCGCAAATCCTGCTGCTGGACGAGCCACTCTCGAACCTCGACGCGCGCGTGCGCGAGGAGGTGCGGCACGAGATCAAGACGCTCCAGCGCGACCTCGGCATCACCACCGTGCACGTGACCCACGACCGCGAGGAAGCCATGGTGATGGCGGACCGGATCGCCATCCTGGACGCGGGGCGGATCGCGCAACTGGGCGCACCGGAGGAAGTCTACAACCGCCCGAACTCGCCCTTCGTCGCGAGCTTCATGGGCGCGGGGAACGCGATCAAGCTGCCGGCGCAGCCGAACGGTCGGGCGGTGCTGATACCCGAGGGGCCGCACAACAGCGCTGCCACCATCGATGCGAGCAGCGTCGATGCTCCCGCGCTCGAGCGCCTCGCCGGCGCACACGGGCTCGTGGCCTTCTTCCGCAGCGAGGATGCCCGGCTGCAATCGGCTGAGACCCACGCCAACGGCAGCCTCGTGCTGCGTGGTGAGATCGTGCAGGCGTCATATCCGGGCGGCTACTACCGCTATGCCATCAGGGTCGGCGGCGACCAGTTCCTGGTCGACGACGAGCGCCGGCACGCCGTGGGCGAGCCGATCGGCATCGCGCTGCCGCTGTCGGCGTTGCACTTCTATCCCGAGACCACGGCCCCGGGAGCATCTCCGGCATTGCACTGAGGAAAAAGGGAGGCAATCCATGAAACGGCTCATGCTGCTCGGCACCGCGGTAGCGGTGGGCTTGGCGCTCTCGGCAACACCCACGCTCGCCCAGCGCAAGGTGACGCTCAACGTCATCACGGCCGGCGACCAGAACATGGTCGATTACGTCAAGGACTTCCTGGCGCCGCAATTCGAGAAGGACCACCCGGACGTCACCGTGAAGGCGGTCGGCACCGGGCCGGGCGATGCGGGCTCGCAGAAGATCTACGAGAAGCTGGTGGCCGAGAAGAGCAACGATGCTTGGGACATCGACGTCGCCGTGATCCACCAGAAGGCGGCGGGGCTGATGGTCACCGAGCAATTGCTGGCGCCCTATGTGAAGGACGTCTCGACCGGCAAGCTCGCGACCTCCGCTTCGGCCTCGAATTCGCTCGGCACCGACGTCAAGGGCTACGTCATCCCGATGTTCAACAGCCAGACCGCGATCGCCTACAACGCGGACATGGTGAAGGAGGTGCCCGCGACCTACGACGATCTCGTTAAATGGGTCGACGCCAACCCGAACAAGTTCGGCTACAACGGCATCAAGGGCGGCATGTCCGGCGTGAGTTTCGTGGTCGGCTGGATCTATGCCTACGCGCCCGACGCCGACAAGCTGATGAAGGGCCCCTACGACGCCAGCGTGAAGAACAGCTGGGATCCCGCCTTCGCCAAGCTCAAGGACTTCAACAAGAAGGTCGTGCTGACGCCGGGCAATGCCGGCACGCTCGACATGCTGGGCCGCGGCGAGATCGCGATGGGACCGGTCTGGGTCGACATGTTCTACACCTGGCAGGCCGACGGGAAGCTGCCGCCCAGCGTGAAGCTCAAGCTGATCGGCCCGGGCATGCCGGGCCAGCCGATGTATTACGTGGTGCCCGCCAAGGCCGCGAACGCCAAGGTCGCCGAGCAATTCATTGAGCTCGCGACCAGCCCCAAGGTGCAGGCCGAGGGCATCGTCAAGAAGTTCAACTGGTATCCCGGCATCGACGCGAGCGCGGTCAAGGCGCAGCTCGACGAGGCCACCTGGAACAAGCTCTTCGTCGATGTGACGCCGCAGGACCTCTCGAGCAAGGGCAAGAGCTTCCCGATCGCGCCCTACTTCAACGACATCCAGGAAGGCTACGAGAAGAAGGTGCAGTAGCCCGGCGGTGAAAAAAGGAACGCTTTAGCGCGGAGGACGCAGAGGATTCGCCGAGGACGCGAGCTCACTGCACCTGCGCTGGTGCGTCCTTCGACTCGGCGCTCTGCGCCGGCTCAGGATGAGGACTCTTCATTTGTGCGGCTAAGAAATTTCCTCATCCTGAGCCACGGCCCAAAGGGCCGTGAGTCGAAGGACGCACCACGGTCATGCAGAACCAACGTGGATCGCGCTCTGCGTCCTCCGCGCAACTTCCGCGTCCCCTGCGCTAGGGCTTTGCTTTCCATCTCGTGCGGCGATGCGTGAGTCGCGGCTCATGATGTTCTTGCTGGTGCTGCCGGCGTTGGCGGTGGTGCTGGCGCTCTTCGTCTATCCGCTTTCGCTCTCGGTGATCTCGGCATTCACGACCAAGGCGGGCGAGTTGACGCTCGATAATTTCGCCAAGACGGCGGAGCTCTATCGCGACGACATCGTCTTCACCTTCGTCATCGTGGCCGTCTCCACGGCCTTCATCGGCCTGACCTCGGCGGCGATCGGCGGGTATCTGATATTGGGCGAAAACCCGCGCGCGGTCGCCGCGCTCAAG
>DATMMM010000089.1:0-11747 GCA_035569735.1 Allostellaceae bacterium
TGCTAAAGCTCAACCTTGCGCTCGACGGGTTGAAGTAAGCGCGGTGGCTTCGCGCGCCAGCGTACATACCCGGGAGTTCGGTAAATGAGGGCGACGTTTATCGTTGGGGCTGCGGCGCTGACCGCGATTTCGGCCGGCTCCCAGGGCCACGGGGCCGAGCGGGCTTCGATGCAGCCGGAGCTCGCACAGGCGCAGTCTGCACCCACGGATCAGACGCCGGCCACGCCCGCCGCGCCGGCTGCCTGGTCCGACACGCTCAAACTCTCGGGCCACATCGAGGCCGGCATCACCGGCAATGTCGACGATCCCCACAACCAGCGGAACTTCGGCCGGCTGTTCGACGATCACTCGAACCGACCGGTGCTGAACCAGCTCATGCTCACCGCGGAGCGGCCGCTCGATCCCAAGGCGACCGGCTGGGACTTCGGGTTCAAGGCCCAGATCATGTATGGCTCGGACGCGCGGTTCACGCATCTGTTCAATCAGCTCGACCGCGTGATCCATGACACGAACCAGTTCGATATCGTCGAGGCCTATGGCAGCGTGCACGTGCCCGGCATCGGCGAAGGCGGCATGGACGTGAAGCTCGGCCAGTTCGTCTCGCCCATGAGCGCGGAGTCGATCGATGCCTCGCAGAACAGCCTCTATTCGCATTCCTACATCTTCAATTTCGGCGTGCCCTTCAAGCACACCGGCGTGCTCACCACGACGCATCTGACGGGGATCGTCGACCTCTACGCCGGTATCGATACCGGCGTGAACGATTGGGTCGGCGAGAAGGGCATGAACAACGATGAGTTTCCAAAGGGCCAGGTCGGAGTCGGGCTGAACCTGCTGGGCGGAAACCTCACGGTCTTGGCGCTCAGCCACATCGGGCCGGAGAACCCCGAGGGCGCCAAGACCTTGACCGGCGCGCCGATCCGGGTCAACAGCGCGCTCCGCTACCTCAACGACATCACGGTGGTCTGGAAGGCGAGCGACGCCCTCACGCTGACCACGGATTTGAACTACATCCACGACGACGGTCTCCACGCGTCGGGCGGCGGTGTCGCGCAATATGCGGCCTATACCATCAACGACTGGCTGACCGTGATCGGGCGCGGCGAGATCTGGCGCGACGACAACGGGGCGTTCGTCGCGAGTTTCCAGACCCCGTTCGACTTCACCAATACCCAGCGCGGGCTGCCCACGGCGCCGGGGAACGTGGTTAGCGGCGGCAAGACCACCTATGGCGCGCTCACCGTCGGCCTCAATCTGAAGCCGCCGGTGCCCAAGGCCTTCGAGGGCTTCGTGATCCGGCCGGAGGTCCGCTACGACCAGTCGCTGAACGGCACTCATCCCTTCAACGACCAGAAGATGGATCATCAGATCACGATCGCCGCCGATTTCGTGCTGCCGTTCTGAGGCCGGCACCGCTGCGGCGCCCGCGCGCTGACGCGGGCGCACCGATAGGGCATGATGGGCCCGCCATGACCGCGTCCGACTCACCCCGCGGGGATCAGCGCCCCTCACCCGAGGCGTTGCTGGAGGCCGCCCAGGCGGAGCGCCGGGGAAAGCTCAAGATCTTCCTGGGCGCGGCGCCGGGCGTCGGCAAGACCTACGAGATGCTACAGCAGGCGGCGGCGCGCCGCCGCGAGGGCGTGGACGCCGTGATCGGCGTAGTGGAGACTCACGGCCGGATCGAGACCGAGCAGCTCGTCCGCGGCTTCGAGGTGATCCCGCGCCGGCGCATCGAGTACCGCGGCCGCACACTCGACGAGATGGACCTCGACGCCGTGCTGGCGCGCCGGCCCAAGCTCGTGCTGGTGGACGAGCTCGCGCACAGCAACGCGCCCGGCAGCCGACACCCCAAGCGCTATCTCGACATCGAGGAATTGCTCGCGACCGGCATCGACGTCTACACCACGCTCAACATCCAGCACGTCGAGAGCCTCAACGACGTGGTGGCGCGGATCACGCGCATCCGCGTCCGCGAGACGGTGCCTGACGGCATCATCGATCGCGCGGACGAGATCGAGGTCATCGACCTCACGCCCGAGGACCTGATGCAGCGCCTGCGGGAGGGCAAGGTCTACGTGCGCGACCAGGCGCAGCGAGCGCTGCGCCATTATTTCCTGCCGGGCAATCTCGCGGCACTCCGCGAGCTGGCGCTCCGCCGCACCGCTCAGCGCGTCGACGAGCAGATGCTCACCTACATGCAGGCGCACGCCATCAGCGGTCCCTGGGCCGCCGGCGAGCGGCTCCTGGTCTGCGTCAGCGAGAACCCGATCTCGGCGCAGCTCGTGCGGCAGACCCGGCGCATCGCCGACCAGCTCAAGGCGAAATGGACGGCGCTCTACATCGAGACGTCCCGCCACCATCGGCTGAGCGAGGTCGAGCGCGACCGCGTCGCGGACACGCTCCGGCTCGCCGAGCGCCTGGGCGCCGAGGCGATCACGGTGCCGGGCAGCCGCATCGCCGACGATGTCATCGCCTTCGCGCAGTCGAACAACGTGACGCAGATCATCCTTGGCAAATCCGACCGGCCGCGCTGGCAACAGCTGCTCTATGGCTCGGTCGCCTCCGAGCTCATGCGCAAGGCCGGCACGATCGGCATCCACATCGTCGCCGGCGAGGGCGAGCCGATCCCCGAGAAGACGGTGCGCACGCGCCAGGACGGCGAGCCCTTCGACCCCCTGCCCTATCTAGTGAGCACGCTCACAGTCGGGATCGCGCTGTTGATCGCTCTCGCCATCGACCGCTTCATCATCGTGGTGCCGAACATCTCGCTGGTGTTCCTGTCGGCGGTGCTGTTCAGCGCGATCATCTATGGCCTGCTGCCGTCGCTCTACGCGGCCTTCCTCTCTGTCCTCGCCTACAATTTCTTCTTCCTGCCGCCGCTCTATACCTTCACCATCGCCGATCCCGCGAATGTCGTGGCGCTGGTCTTCTTCGGCATCGTCGCGGTCTTCACCAGCAACCTGACCGCGCGCACGCGAAGCCAGGCGCTCACCGCGCAAACCCGCGCCAAGGCCACCGCCGAGCTCTACGCCTTCAGCCGCAAGCTTGCCGGCATCGGCGAAATCGACGATCTGCTTTGGGCGTTCTGCCACCAGGTGGCACTGATGCTGAAGCTCCGCATCGTCGTGCTGTTGCCGGAAGGCGACAGCATCGCGCTGCGCGCGGGATATCCGCCGGAGGACACGCTCGACGAGGCCGACGTCGCCGCCGCGAAATGGACCTGGGACCACAACAGAGCGGCGGGGCGCGGCGCCGACACCCTCCCCGGCGCAAAGCGCCTCTTCCTGCCCATGCGCACGGAGCGCGGGCTGGTGGGCGTCATCGGCATCGACCGAGACCGGCCGGGCCCGCTGCTGACGCCGGACGAGCGCCGGCTGCTCGATGCCCTCACGGATCAAACCGCGGTCGCCATCGAGCGCATCGGTTTCGCCGAGGGCATCGACGAGGCGCGCCTGCAAGCCGAGACGGAGCGGCTGCGCGCAACCCTGCTGTCGTCGATCTCGCACGATTTGCGCACGCCGCTCGCCTCGATCATCGGGTCGATCACGGCGCTGCGCAGCACCGGCGCGCGCTACTCAGCCGAGGCGCGCGAGGCGCTGATGGCGACCATCCAGGAGGAGGCGGAGCGGCTCAATCGCTTCGTCGGCAACCTGCTCGACACCACGCGGCTGGAGGCCGGCACCATCGAGTTCAAGCGGGAGATGGTGGATCTCGCGGAGATCGTCGAGACCGCGCTACGCCGTGCCGCGCGCATCCTTGCGCATCATAAGGTCGAGGTCGATCTCGCGGCCGATCTGCCGATGGTGCCCATCGACATCGCGATCTTCGAGCAGGCGCTCTTCAATTTGCTCGACAACGCCGCGAAATACGCGCCGCGCGGCTCCCTGGTGCGCATCCGAGGATACGAGACCGGACGCTCCGTCGCCATCGAAGTCGAGGACGAGGGCCCCGGCATTCCGCAGGATCAGCTCGAGCGGATCTTCGACAAGTTCCACCGCGTGAGCGAGGGCGACAATCGCCCGGCGGGCACCGGCCTTGGTCTCTCCATCTGCCGCGGCTTCGTCGAGGGGATGGGCGGGCGCGTCGCGGCAGCCAATCGGGCGGATCGCTCGGGAGCCCGGTTCACGATCACCTTGCCGGTTCCGGAGACCGCCACCGCGGACAACGTCCCGGCATCCGTCGCGTGACCCGGCCCATCCGCATACTCGTGGTCGACGACGAGGCGGCGATCCGGCGGTTCCTGCGGACGGGCCTCGCGGCGCAAGGCTACGACATCGATGAGGCCGAGAGCGCAACCCAAGCGATCGAGCTCGCGCGCGCCCACCCGCCGGACCTGGTGATTCTGGATCTCGGGCTCGGCGACATGGATGGCGCCGAGGCGCTGCAACAGCTCCGCCGCACCTCTCTCGTGCCGGTGATCGTGCTGTCGGTGCGCGACGACGAGAAGGAAAAAGTGCGCGTGCTGGACCTCGGCGCCGACGACTACATCACCAAGCCCTTCGGCATGGACGAGCTGATCGCGCGCGTGCGCGCCGCGCTCCGCCACCGCTTGCAGCAGCAAGGCGAGATGCCGGTGTTCCGATCGGGTGGCCTCGCGGTCGACCTGGCGCGTCGCTTGGTCACGGTGAATAGCGTCGAGGTCAAGCTCTCGGTCAAGGAGTTCGACCTCCTGCAGTGCCTGGTGAAGCACGCCGGCAAGGTGCTGACGCACCAGTTCCTGCTGCGCGAGGTCTGGGGTCCCGCTCATGGCGAGGACGTGCAATATCTTCGGGTCTACATCCGCACTTTGCGCCATAAGCTGGAAGAAGATCCGACCCGGCCACGCTACCTCCTGACCGAGACCGGCGTCGGGTATCGCCTGCAGGCGTCGGCCTGAGAGCTCAGCGAATACCGGCGCGCATGAAGCTCTGCACGAACTGGCGCTGAAAGACGAGGAAGGCGAGCAGCAGCGGCGCCGAGGTCATCAGCGTCGCCGCCGTGATGATCGACCAGTCGATGCCCTGGTCCGTGCTGGAAAACACCTGCAGGCCAACCGTGAGCGGGCGCGTCTCCACGGAGTTGGTGACAATGAGCGGCCAAAGGAAATTGTTCCAGTGGTAGCTCACCGACACCAGCGCGTAAGCCACGTAAACCGGGCGCGCAAGCGGCACGTAGACGCGCCAGAGGATCTGGAGCGGCCCCGCGCCCTCGATGCGCGCGGCCTCGTCGAGCTCGCGCGGCACGGTCTTGAAGGTCTGCCGCAGCAAGAAAATCCCGAAGGCCGAGGCCATGTAGGGGAGCGCGATCGCGGTGATGGTATCGAGGAGCCCGAGATTGCTCATGCTGCGGTAGTTCTCGACCAAGAGCACGTCGGGCATGATCATCAGCTGTACCAATACCAACGCGAACAGCACGTGGCGTCCGAAGAACGGAAACCGCGCGAAGGCGTAGGCCGCCAATGTGCAGACCACGAGCTGCGCCGCGAGGATCATGGCGACCAGCGCCACGGTATTGACGAAGTAGCGCGCGAAGGGCGCGGCGGCCCAAGCCGCGGTGAAATTTTGGAGTGTCAGCGGCGCCAGCGGCTCGAAATGTGCGGCATAGGCGCTCGGGTGAAAGGCGGTCCAGACCGCGTAGACGAGCGGCAGGATCCAGAACAGTGCCAGGAGCCAAGCCAGGAGGGTCGATAACCCGCGGGTGATCGCGCTCATTGATAATGCACCCGCCGCTCGGCGATCAGGAACTGAAACAGCGCCGCGGCCGCCAGCAGGGCCAGCAGGACGACGGTGAGCGTCGCGGCATAGGCGGTGTCCCAGTATTTGAACCCGATGTCGAAGATATAATAAAGCAGCAGGGTGCTCGAGTTGTCGGGCCCGCCGCGGGTCATTACCACGATGTGATCGACCAGGCGAAAGGCGTTGATCACCGCGTTCACCATCACGAAGAGCGTGGTCGGCATCAGCAGCGGGAAGGTCACGCGGCGGAAGAAGTACCAGCTTCCGGTGCCCTCGATCGCCGCGGCCTCGCCGAGCGTCGGCGAGATCTGCTGCAAGGCCGCGAGGTAGAAAATCATGAAGAAGCCGGCCTCTTTCCAGACCGCGACCACCATGAGGCACGCGAGCACCGTCTCGCGGCTGCCGAGCCAGTTATGCGCGGGCAAGCCGAACGCGCCGAGGAGCTGATCGAGCAAGCCGTAGCCGGGCGTGTAGAAAAACAGCCAGATGTTCGCGACCGCGATCATCGGCAGCACGGTCGGCGTGAAGAAGGCGAGCCGCAGCAGCGGCCGTCCCGCGATGCGCCGATTGACCCAGAGCGCCATCGCCATGGCGAGCGCGATCGAGACCGGAATGGTGCCGAGCGCGTACAATGCATTGTTGGCGAGCGCCCGCCAGAACACGGGGTCGTCCAGCATATCGCGATAGTTATCGAGCCCGATAAAGACGGCGGCGCGGTCTCCTCTTGGCGTCGAGAAGAAGCTCTGCCAGAGCGTGGCGCCGGCGGGGTAGTGCGTGAAGGCGGCCAGCAGCACCGCCGCCGGCAGCAGCAGCAACCATCCCTGCACCGTGATCGTCAGGCGGCGCATCGGCGCCTCAGCGGTAGCTCCGCAAGAGCCGGTCTGCCTCGCGTTGCGCGTCCCTAAGCGCCTGCTCCGGCGTCTTGGAACCCGTGAGCGCGGCTTGCAGATTGTCGTCCAGCGCCTTGGTGACCCGCTGATTGTCGTGGGTGGAGAACTCCGCCACCGCGAACGGCAACTGGTCGCGCGCCACCGCGGCGGGCGGGAAGCTCGCGACATAGGCCTTCATCGCCAGCGTCTCCCAAGCATCGGGACGGGTTGCGACATAGCCGGTCTTGATGCCCCATTCCGCCGCGCGCTCCGGCGTCGTCATCCATTTGACGAAGCGCAGCGCGGCCTCGCGCTCGGCGGGCGTGGTCTTGCCGAAGAGATAAAAATTGCCGCCGCCCGTCGGCGAGCCCCGCCGCTTCTTCTCCGGCAGCATGGCGACCCCGAACGGGAACTTGGCGTTGTCGCGCACGTTGGTGAGGTTGCCCGTGGTGGTCCACATGATCGCGATCTTGCGCTCGAAGAAATCCTTGGGCGTGGTGCCCCACTCCAACACGCCCGGCGCCATCACCTGCTCCTTCTTGGAGAGGTCGACCAGGTACTGCAGCGCCTCGACCACGCCGGACTTGTCCAAATGGACCTCGTTCCCGGCCGAGTTCATCAGCATGGCGTCGTTCTCGGTGGTGAGCGCCTGGAAGAGCCAGTAGGCGAACCCCGTGGTCGGGATTTGCACGCCCCATTGCGTGACGTTGCCGCCGGGGTCGCGTTTGGTGAGCTTTTTACCGAAGGCAACGAGCTCGTCCCAATTCTGCGGCGCGCGGTCGGGATCGAGGCCGGCTTCCTTGAAGGCCTCCTTGTTCCAGTACATGACGATGGTGGAGCGCTGGAACGGAATGCCCCAGGTCTTGCCGCCGGTCTGGCTGTTCGCCATGAAGCCGGGATAGAACCTGCCGATCCAGGCTTTGTCGTCGGCGCCGGTTGCCACCTCGTCCCAAGGCGCGATCGCCTTCTCGTCGATGAGCGTGAACATGTCCGTCGACAGCAGCACCGCCAGGTGCGGCGGCTCGCCGCCCTTCATGGCCGTGAGCGCCTTGGTCATCGTATCCTGATATGTGCCGGCATAGACGGCCTTGACCGTGACGTCGCCATTCTCCTTCTGGAAGCCCGCCACCATGTCATCGATGATTTTGGTGATGGGCCCGCCGACGGCCACTGGGTAGTAGAACGTGATGTCGGTTGCTTCCGCGATTTTCGGCGCCGCCGCGACAAGCAGCACAGCCGCAGCCGCGCAGGCCGCGTGCCTCAGTCTTGCGACCATGGATCTCCCCCTCATTCCTGATCTCCCCTGATTGATTGCGGCGGTCCGGTCATCTCACCAGGTTCAGCCGCTGCGTGGCGCCGAGGAGCAGCGGAGCCAGATCGTCGCGGCGGCGGCCGTCGCTCGCGTCGAACAAGTGCGCCTCCTCGGCGCGCCAGGAGAGCTGCAGGACGATACCGCGGTCGGCAGCGAGACGGCCGGGCACGCGCGTCGTCAGCCGCTCGGTCCCGACCGTGCCGGTGACCAAACTGTCGGCGCCCAGGAACTCGACGGTCTCGATCGTCGCGGGAATGCCGTGCTCGCCCCCGAGGCTGATCGCTTCCGGCCGGACGCCCAGTACCAACCCCTCGCCGCGATGGCGCAGCAGGACGGGACCCGCGGTGCCGCGGATCACGGCTCCGCCATTCGCGTCCTCCAGGGCGACCGTGTTCATCGGTGGCGTTCCGATGAAGCGCGCGGCGAACAGGGTGAGCGGCTTTGCGTAGAGGGCGGGCGGCGTCGCATCCTGCTCGACGACGCCGTCCCTCAGCAGGACCACTTGATCCGCCATGGTCATCGCCTCGGTCTGATCGTGCGTCACGTAGACCATGGTGATGCCGAGCTGCTGCTGGAGCGCGCGGATCTCATGACGCATCTCGCCCCGCAGCTGGGCATCGAGGTTCGAGAGCGGCTCGTCCATCAGGCAGACCGGCGCCTCGGAAATGAGGGCACGGCCGAGCGCGACGCGCTGCTGCTGACCGCCCGAGAGCTGCGCGGGCTTGCGTCCGAGAAGAGCCGAAAGGCCCAACAGTCCCGCCACCCGATCGAGCCGCCGCGCACGCTCGGCCCGCCCGACGCGGCGCACCCTGAGGCCGAACAGGATGTTCTCGGCCACGCTCAGGTGCGGAAACAGGGCGTAAGACTGGAACACCATGGATATGCCGCGGCGGGCGGGCGGCAGTCGCGTTACGTCGCGGCCGCCAATCAGGATGCGGCCCGCGCTCGCCTCCTCGAGACCTGCAATGAGGCGAAGGGTGGTCGATTTGCCGCAGCCGGATGGACCCAAGAGCACCAACAGGCGGCCTGCCGTGGCTTCGAACGAGACCTCCTCGATGGCCCGGGTCGTGCCCCAAAATCGGCTGACGCGCTGCACGGAAATCGCGGACACCCTGGCCTCGTATGCGAGGTGCGACGGCTCAATGGCGGCGGCGCGGGCCGACCCTGCCAGCGGCATGTTACGGGCGCGTGACGCGCGGGAGCAAGGATGCTCATTGGCTCAACACGGGCCCCGGCCTGCCCCATTTGAGCTAGCCGGCCATCGTGACCCGCGGCTTCTGCATGGCGATGTTGCGGGGGCCTGGGATATGATCGGGGCTCACGCTTCGCTCGCTCGCGAGCCAGCCCTCTTTTCAGGAGCCGACGCCATGCCCGATACCAGCCTGACGAACTCGAAGATCGTCGCGGCCTATCGCGAGCGCACACCGGGCTCGGCGAGCCTCGCGGCCAAGGCCCAGGAGCTGCTGCCGAGCGGCATCGCCCACGACGCCCGCTACATGAAGCCCTACGGCATCTACGTCGAGCGCGCGAAGGGCGCCCGCAAATGGGACGTGGACGGCAACGAATATGTCGACTATTTCGGCGGACACGGCGCACTCCTCCTCGGCCACAACCACCCGAGCGTGGTGGCCGCGAGCCACGCGGCACTCGACCAAGGCACGCATTTCGGCGCGAACCATCCGCGCGAGGTCCGCTGGGCGGAGCTGGTGCGCAAGCTGGTCCCGTCGGCGGAGAGCGTGCGCTTCACCTCGTCCGGGACCGAGGCCACGCTGATGGCGGTGCGGCTCTCGCGCTCGGTCACCGGCAAACCCAAGGTCGTGCGCTTCCTCACGCATTTCCACGGCTGGCACGACCACATGACCTCGGGCCACGCCAACCATTTCGATGGCACGCCGACGGCGGGCGTGCTAGCCGGCATCGCCGAGCATGTGATCCTGCTGCCGCCCGGCGATGTCGAGGCAGTAAAGCGCACGTTTGCGAGCCGCAACGACATCGCCTGCGTGATCCTGGAGCCGACCGGCACGAGCTTCGGGGCGGCGCCGCTGCCGCCGTCCTTCCTGCACATGTTGCGCGAGGAGACCGAGACGCACGGCAGTTTCCTGATCTTCGACGAGGTGGTGACGGGATTTCGCGTCTCGCCGGGCGGCGCGCAGGGCGAGTTCGGCATCAAGCCCGACCTCACGTCGCTCGCCAAGATCCTGGCGGGCGGATTGCCCGGGGGCGCGGTCGTTGGCCGGCGCGACATCCTGGACGATCTCGACTTCGACGCGGCCGAGCGCAAGAAGCGCGAGAAGATTGCGCATCCCGGCACCTACAATGCCAATCCGCTCTCGGCCGCCGCCGGCATCGCCGCGCTGGAGATCGTCGGCACTGGCGAGCCCTGCAAGCAGGCAAGCGCCACGGCGGCCTCGCTCCGCGCGGCGCTCAACGAGGTGCTGGCAGAGGAGCGCGTGCCCTGGGCGGTGCACGGCTCCTTCAGCGGCTTCCACTTCTTCCTCAATCCGAAGCAACGGGCGATCGATCCCCACCGCTTCGACCCGATGACGCTCGACTACAAGGAGCTGCTGAGCAATCCCCCAGCGCTCGCGCGCCTGATGCGCTTGGCGCTCCTCGCCAACGGCGTCGACGTCAACGGCCGGATCAGCGGCTTCACCTCCGCGGCTCATGGCAAGGCCGAGGTCGAGGAAACCGCCCGCGCGCTCCGCCAGAGCCTCCGCATGCTGCGCGCCGAGGGCGAGCTGCCGGGAGCTTAAGAAGCGCCCCTCACCCCCCCTCTCCCCATTGGGGAGAGGATCACGGAGCCTTTTGGCTCAGGCGAGGTGCCGCGTGTATTGGCGCACGAAATCGCAGTCGACGAGCTCGATATAAGCCTGCGTCAGCCGCTTCGTGACCGGCCCCGGCACGCTGCCGTCTCCCACCGTGGCACCGTTGAACTTCGCGACCGGGCATACGACCAGGCTGGTCGAGGTCACGAAGATCTCGTCGGCCGTCGTGGCATCGTAGAGATCGATGTCGGCTTCCTCGAGGGGAACGCCGAGCTTCGCCGCCAGCTCGATCACGGTGGCTCGGCTGATGCCCGGCAGAACATAGCGCTCGCGCGGCGTCCGGACTTTGCGGTCCTTCACGAGGAATATGTTGCTGCCGGTGCCCTCGGCGAGATTGCCCTGCTCATCGAGCAGGATCGACCAGGCCTCGGAATCGGCCGCCTTCGCCTCCATGTCGGCGATGACGAGGTTCATATACTGATGCATCTTGGCGCGCGGGCTCAGCATGCTCGGCGCCACGCGGCGGGTCGGCGGCACCACGATGCGCATGCCGTCGCGATAGAGCTTCGCGCGCTGCTTGTGCGGCAGCGGGACGCAGTCGACGATCACGTTGGCGCGCACGTGCTCCCAACCCTCGTCGCCGACCGCGTCGACCCCGCGGCTGATGCGCTGCCCGATCCAATAATCCTCGTCCTTGCCGAGCAGGTGCCGGTTGCGGCTCAGCACGTCCTCGCTGATCTCGATCATCTCCAAGGGCTTTAGGCCGCAATCGATCCGCGTGTAGCGCAGCGAGCGATAGAGCCGGTCGATGTGCTCCTTGATCTTGAAGATACGGCCGTTGAACGAGCGCGTCATGTCGAACACGCCATCGCCCTTGGTGAAGCTGCGGTCGCGAAATGGGATCACCACCTCGCGCTCCGGAACGATTTTGCCGTTGAAATAGGCGACGCGTTGGTTGGAGAGTGCGCTCATGGGTCCCTTTCCCGTTTGACCGGCGTCCCAGGACGCCGGTTCCGAAGATCGGCATTTTCTCGATATTTCCGTAGCTTTCCTCAAAGCCGGCGTCCTGCCAAGTCCTTCCGGCGGG
>DATMMM010000090.1:0-28133 GCA_035569735.1 Allostellaceae bacterium
TCGCCGCCCTCATCCTGATCGTCGGTTCCGGGGCGCTGTTCTGGGCGCTGATCCGCCAGGCGCAGCGCAGAGAGCAATCCGAGGCGGCTTTGGCGCGACGCAATGCGGATCTGGAAGACGCCCGGGACCGGTTGGAGCAGCAAGCCGCGGAGATCACTGCGGCCGCCGAGCGCATTCAAATCAGCGAATCCCGCCTCGCCGAGAAATCGGAGTTCCTGGCGGTAACGCTGGAGAACGTCGAGCAGGGGATCATCATGATCGACCCCGACCGGCGCGTCCGGGTGTGCAACCAACGCGCCATGAGGATGCTCGATCTCGACCCGGGATTCATGGCCGGGCATCCCTCGATCGAAGCGGTCGTCGCCGAGCAGTTCCGCATGGGCGAATTCGCGAAGACGGACGAGGCCTTCGTACGCACCGTGCCGTCGGCGCAGATCGACGCGCAACCCTTGGCCTACGAGCGGGAGCGCCCGAACGGCACCGTGCTCGATGTCCGCAGCGTGCCTCTGCCCAGCGGCGGATTGGTGCGGACATTCAGCGACATCACCGCGCGCAAGACCGCGGAGGCGCAGCTCGCCGCCGCCAAGGACATGGCGGAAGCGGCGAACCGCACGAAATCGGAGTTCCTGGCGAGCATGAGCCATGAGATCAGGACGCCGATGAACGGCGTCCTGGGCATGAACAATCTGCTGCTGGGCACGCCATTGAGCGACGAGCAATACGACTATGCCCGCTCGATCGGCGATTGCGCGGGATCGTTGCTCACGATCATCGACGACATCCTCGACATCTCGAAGCTCGAGGCGGGCAAGGTCGCGCTCGAGGTGCTCGACTTCGACCTGAGGAGAGTGCTCGAGGGCGTGCGCTCGATCGTGAGCACGAAGGCCCGGGAAAAGGGGCTCGACTTCAGTATCGACGTCGCGCCCGATGCGAGCGGCATCTACCGGGGCGATCCCACCCGCCTGCGCCAGGTGCTGCTCAATCTCGCCGGCAATGCGATCAAGTTCACGCAGACAGGCCGCGTCGCGATCGCCGTGGCGGCCTGCCCAGGCACCGCCGCGGGCAAAACGCTGCGCTTCGAGGTCACCGACTCGGGCATCGGCATCGACGATGCCGGATTGGCGCGGCTGTTCCAGAAATTCACCCAGGCCGACAGCTCGGTCAGCCGGCGTTTCGGCGGCACCGGATTGGGGTTGGCGATCTGCAAAGAGCTCGTGGAGCTGATGAGAGGCCGTCTGGGCGCGCTGAGCGCGCCCGGCGCGGGCAGCACGTTCTGGCTCGAAGTTCCGTTGCTGCGCGGCGAAGCCACCGGCTTGGTGGACGATCATGAGAAGCGGGCGGCCGCGGCGGTTCCGCGCCGGAGCCTCAGGGTCCTGCTGGCGGAGGACAATGACGTCAACCAGCGGGTCGCGACCGCTATCCTGGCCAAAGCGGGTCACCGGGTGGACGTCGTCGAAGACGGCGCTCAAGCCGTGGCCGCGGCCGAGGCGGGAGGCTACGACGTCGTCTTGATGGATATGCAGATGCCGGGGCTCGACGGTGTCCAGGCGACCGCGCGCATCCGCGCATCGACGTCCGAAGCCCGCACCGTTCCGATCCTCGCTCTCACCGCGCATGCCATGGCGGGCGCCCGCGACGAATGCTTGCGCGCGGGCATGAACGACTATGTCTCCAAGCCGTTCGATCCGGCCGTGCTGGTCGCCCGGGTCGAGGCTTTGGGCGCGAGCGCGCTCGGCGCCGGGCTGGAGATGGAGGCCGCGCCATCCGTCGACGACATCGCATCCACCGCCGAGGCCTTCGATCCCTCGAAGCTGGAGACGCTCCGGTCGGTCATGGGCTCGGGCGATTTCGCGGCTTTGCTGGCGAGCAGCATCACCAGCCTCGAGGCGCGCGTCGCCGGGGTCATGACGCTGATCCAGGCGGGCCGGCTCTCCGAGGCCGCCCACGAGGCCCACGACATCATCGCCATCGCCGGCAATTTCGGCGGGCGCAGGCTGAGCGGCATGGCGGACCGGCTGCAAACCGCGTGTCGCTCGGAACAGGGCTCCGCCGCACTCTCGGCGTCTCGCGAGATGGAAGCCGCCTATGCGGATTTCGCTCCCGCGCTGCGCGGTTATCTCGATCTCCAGGCAGCCTGAGGCACGACGCTCATGACATCGGGCACGGGAACCGACCAGACCAGCGATCACCGCCGATCCAAGATCATCTTGGCGGTCGACGATACCGCGGAGAATCTGCGGGTCTTGGAAAGCGTGATCAGGTCCGAGGGCTACAGCTTCATCGGTGTCGCCGGCGGGACCGAATGCCTCACCCTCGCCTGGCGGCTGCGCCCGAGCCTCGTGCTGCTGGATGTGCAGATGCCCGGCATGACCGGCTTCGAGGTTTGCCGGCGCTTGCGCGCGAGCCGTGAATATACCGGCGTTCCGATCGTGTTCCTGACCGCCGCCAAGACGGTGGAAGACGTCAAGGCCGGCATCGCCGCCGGCGGCAACGATTTCATCATCAAGCCGTTCGACGCGCAGATGCTGATCGGGCGCATCCACCATTGGACGTCCTCGCACGGAAGGGTCGACGCCCGCGCGACGGGAATGGCGTTATCCCGCAAGCGTGGGCGCCCAACGCCTCCGCCCATCGCTTAAGAGGCGCGCGGCCGGCAGCCTCGCCTTGACACCCACGCGCCTCGCGCCCTAAACCCTCGGGCTTCGGGCGCTTAGCTCAGCGGGAGAGCACACCCTTCACACGGGTGGGGTCGCAGGTTCAATCCCTGCAGCGCCCACCATTTCCCCAGCGGAAAATCGCCCCCGCGGCGCTGCGCTTCGCGCCGGTACTGCGTGACCGCCCGGACCGGGTCACTCGCCGTCGATCACCCGCGCCCGGCGCTCCGTGATCTCGCTCTCGGCCTCCTCGGCCATTTTCCTTGCAGCGCAGCGCGAGAAGAAGCAGGTCAGCGCGAACCACGGGCCGGTCAAAGGACTTTGCGAGCGACCGTATAGTACTGGCCTGTTCTCGAAGAGTTTCGGTCTGTTCCATCGGTCTCGCTATCCACGTGACAGGGAAGAGGTTTCTGCCGCGGGCCGCATTGACGTCTCGCGGAAGGCCACAGTTATGTACCAACGCGCACAGCCAGCGAGCGCTAACGTTCAAAAAAATGGGTGGAGAGGGGCTTATGATGTCACGTGTCGAGGAGCTGTGGGACATGGCGTGGGAATGCCGTGCGCTCGCCAATATCGCAATCCACGCGACGGTGCGCGAACAGCTCTTGGAGACCGCCGAGCAATTCGAACGGCTGGCCCGGCATTATCGGTTTCACGAGATCGTGCGCTCGCCTCTTAAAGCCGGGTGCTCGGCCAGCCGCGGCGGACCCGGCCCGCTCTAATAAGAGCGCCCCTCTCCGCGCCTGAGCTTGTCGAAGGAGGCGAGAGGGGACAACCGGTCGATCGCTTTGCGATCGACCCTCCGGGCGGCCCGTCGCAGGGCCGCCGGTTGTCCCCAGCGCGTAGCGCTGGGAGGGTGAGGTGTGCTTCCCGCAGCGCGGCTGTGTTCGCCATCGACACCCACCTCGCCCGCGCCTCCTCGACACGCTCAGGGTCGCGACCTCTCCCCCCGCAAGCGGGCGAAGAGGTGATGGTTGGCCCCTACGGCGAATACTGCACGTCCTGGAGCCGGATGAGGCCGTCCGTGTGGAAGCCGAAGCCGGTGAGCTTGGCGGTCATCGCCTGGATCAGCGGGGGGTGATAGAGGTAGATGATCGGCCGGTCGTCGACGATCTTGTCGATCGCCTGGTGATAGAGCTTCTGGCGCGCCTCGAGGTTCGTCTCGGCCTGGCCGCCGAGCAGCAGGGCTTCCGCGGTCGGCTCGCAATAGCGGCAGTCGTTGGTCGGCGACTTGCAGCCGAGCAGCGTATAGATGTTGCCGTCGGGATCGACCCGCCCGCTCCAACCGATCAGGCTCGCCTGGTAGTCGCCCTTGGCCTGCTGCGAGAGCAGGGTCTGGAACTCCAGCGTCTTGAGCTTGATCTCGATGCCGGCCTCCGCCGCCATCGACTGCAGCATCTGCCCGAGCTGCGCCTGGTCGGCGGAGTTGATCACCATCAGCTCGAGCGTCGGATGCGTGACGCCGCTCGCCTTGACGAGCGACTGGGCGCGCGCGAGGTCGCGCGGCTGCATCGGCCGGTCCGGCGAATGATAGGGGCTGCTCACGGGCTGCGGCTGGTTGTCCGGCACGGCGTTGCCGGCGAACAGCACCTGGTTGATGGCGTCGCGGTCGATCGCGAGGTCGAGCGCCTCGCGCAACTGCGGCGTCTTCGCGAAGTCCGGATTGCCGCCGGTGCCGTTGGCAATGTTGATGGTGATGCCGTTGTACTGCAGGCTCGGCCCGACCAGCACCTTGAAGCGGGGATCGGCCTTGAGCCCCGCGACGTCGCTCGCGAGGATGCGCTCGGCGAAGTCGAGCGCGCCCGCGCGCAGATTGGCGAGCCGCACCGCCGGGTCGGGGATGATGCGGAACTCGACGCGGTCGATGTGGATGCGGCCCGCGTCCCAGTAATTGGGGTCGCGCACCAGCGCGATGTGATCCTGGACCGCGCGCTCCGCCATCTTGAAGGGGCCCGAGCACGCCGGCGCCTGGTCGAAGCCCGCGGGGTTCTTGAGCGCCTTGGGCGAGGCTACCAAACCCGCCCGGTCCGAGAGCTGCGCGATCAGCGGCGCGAAGGGGTTCTTGAGATTGAGCCGCACCGTCAGCGGGTCGATCACGTCGACGGTGTCGAGTGCCGCCACCTCCGACTTGCGCCGGCTCTCGGGCAGGTGCATGGCGCGGTCGAGGTTGAGCGCCACGGCGGCGGCATCGAGCTCGGTGCCGTCGGAGAATTTGACGCCGGGCCGGAGCCGGAAGGTCACGGTCTTGCCGTCGGCGGAGGTCTCCCACGAAAGCGCCAGCTGCGGCACGAAGTGCAGATCGGGCGCCGCGTCGATCAGCTTGTTGCAGAGGCTGGTCAGCACGATGCGGCCGACGAAGCTGTAGGCGCGCGCAGGATCGAAGCTGTCGGGGTCCTCCTGGAGCCCGATGCGGATCACGGACTCGGCATTCGCGCCGGCCGCCGCCACTCCCCCCAGCAGCAACCCCGCCGCGAGGCTTCGACTGATCGTTCCGAGCATGGCCGCCGCCCTCCCTCGCCACCCGCGCGCGACCGCATTGTTCGGATGGCGGCGAGCAGCGTCAAGCGAAGGCGCGGCTGCGCCGTGCGCGGAGCCGCACGCCCGATTCCGCTTGTCTCGCCTCCCCCTGGGACTATGCTGCCCGCCCTCAGATCACAAACCCAAGGGGATTTCGCCATGGCGTTCTCGATGTCTCGCGCCTCGTTGCCGGTTTTCGAAATCGAGCTCAACGCGCTCTCGGCCATTCTCGACAAGGCCGCGGGTTTCGCCGCCGCCAAGAAGATCGATCCCACGGTCCTGCTCAACACGCGGCTGGCACCCGACATGCTCCCGCTGGCGCGCCAGGTGCAGATCGCCACCGACCAGGCCAAGAACGGCTCGGCGCGGCTCGCCGGCGTCGAGGCGCCGAAATTCGAGGACAACGAGACCAGCCTCGATCAGCTGAAGGCGCGGCTCGCCAAGACGCTGGCCTACCTCAAGACGCTCGACGCCCGCCAGATCGACGGCGCCGCCGACCGCGAGATCACCTTCCCGCTCGGGCCCAACAAGGCCCAGATGCGCGGCGACGACTACCTCAACCACTTCGTGCTGCCGAACTTCTATTTCCACGTCACCGCCGCCTACGCGATCCTGCGCCACTGCGGCGTCGAGATCGGCAAGCGCGACTTCCTGGGCGCCGTCCCCCTGAAGATGGTCTGAGTCTCCGCGGCGCAGTAAATCGCCGATGAAGGTCGCGGGCAGGCAACCCGTGACCTTCCGGCGCGTTCATTGAAAGCAACAGAGTGCGCGCACATGTTGACTGCTGGCGCCCGGCACTGCCGATCTCGCCGGCGCCGGGTCCTCATGTGTTCGGCCACTCCCGCTTTCCCTGCAACGCGTCCCAGAGGTGAGCGCCCATGCCCATCGGCACAGTCAAATGGTTCAATGGCCTCAGGGGATTCGGCTTCATCCAACCCGATGACGGATCGCGGGACGTCTTCGTGAGCATCGCGGAAGCCGGGCAGCCCGGGCAAACGGAGCTCATCGTGCTCAGGAAAGGGCAGAAGCTCAGCTACGAAGTCGTACACGACAAGGACGGCAAGCCCTCGGCGGTGAACGTCAAGCCGAGCTGAGTCGGGGGCAGAACGCGCGATCTTATTGTGGTCTTTCGCGGTCCTTCGACACGCTCGTGTACGCGAGCGCGCTCAGGATGAGGTTGTCTCTTTGAGGCAAGCAAAAGCGATCCTCACCCTGAGCGCGTGTCGAAGGGCGCTTGACCCGGGCACCGCTGCGAGTATCGTTCTGGCACTCCAGGCTGGCGAGTGCTGAAAATTCGCCGGCCGGGCAGCAATCATACAAGGAGGGGTTCGATGCGCTTTCGTCCTTTGCACGACCGGGTGTTGGTGCGCCGGGTGGAGCAAGACGCCAAGACCGCCGGCGGGATCATCATTCCCGACACGGTCAAGGAGAAGCCCCAGGAGGGCGAGGTGGTGGCGGCGGGCGCCGGCACGCGCGGCGAGGACGGCAAGCTGCACGCGCTCGACGTCAAACCCGGCGACCGCATCCTGTTCGGCAAGTGGTCCGGCACCGAGGTCAAACTCGAGGGCGAGGACCTCATCATCATGAAAGAGAGCGACATCCTCGGCGTCGTCGAGGGCAAGAAGACCACCGCCAAGCGGGTCGCCTGAGAGGTCTGCTGGCGGTGCGTCCTTCGACTCGGCGCTTCGCGCCGGCTCAGGATGAGGGGGAATTTTTTTGCGGCACAAAGAAAATCCCTCATCCTGAGCCGCCTGCGTCAGCAGGCGAGTCGAAGGACGCACCGAAGTCGATCCAGGCGCTAGCCGCGTGCTACGGCCTCGGCATGACCTCACTCTGCCGCATGATCGTCGCTAGCCTGCTCGGCCTGCTCGCGCTCACGCCGGCATGGCCGGCGCGCGCGGACGGCCCGAGCTTCGTCCAGGATTTCGCGCGCGAGTGCGCGACGAGCGAGGCGCCGGATCTCTCGGCCTGGAGGATCTCGAGCTTGCTCGATCCCGCGGTGCGGCCGCAGCGGCTCACCTGCGCCTCTGGCGCGAGCTCGCATGCGCTCCGCATCGAAGTGCGGCCGCGCGACGCCTATGACGCCGGCAGCCCCGGCGACAATCCGACCGAGCGCGTGGAGATGCAGATCCGCCGCGAGTTCGTCAAATTCGACGAGCCCGTCTGGTACAGCTTCCGCTTCCGGCTGGAGGCGCCCTGGCCCCAAACCGTGAACCGCACGGTGATCCATCAGATCAAGCAGAACATCGCGCAGGAGGCGGCGCTCGACCGCGGCGGCCCCTGCTCCGCCGCCAATCCCTTCTTCAAGATCGAGGCGGGCTACCGCGCGGAGACCGGCAGCGCCGCTTTCGTGACCAAAGTGCGCGGCACCGACAATTGCCGCGACGGCAAGGCCGGCATCCTGAAATGCGGGCCCTGGCCGCTCACGATCGGCGCGTGGCACCGCGTCCACGTGGCGCTGAAGCCGAGCCAGCGCGAGGGCGAGACCGATCTGCGGGTCTGGCTCGACGGCCGCCCCTGCCCGCGCGTCACCAGCGCACTCGGCTACCTCGACCACGGCGTGCGCGACGCCGCCGGCAAGCCCGTCGTCGACACCCAGCCGCGCTTCGGCCTCTACCGCGACGCGCTGCCGGAGACACAGGCGATCGACTTCGACGACATCGCCTTCTGGCAACACAACCCCGCGGGCGACCCGGCCTGGGCTGGGATCGCGCCGTGATGGGCGCTCAGTGCTCCGCGTCCGGCTGGCGCTCGGGAAACGCCGCGGCGATCGCGGGGTGGGCGCGGCAGGTCTCGAAGATCCGCGAGATCGTCGGATAGGGCGCGAAGTCGAAGCTCTTGTGGCGCTGCGCGTTCACCACTTGCGGCACCAGGCAGCAATCGGCGAGGCCCGGCGCGTCACCGTGGCAGAACCGGCCGGTATCGGCCTCGCTCGAGAGCCGCCGCTCGATCGCATCGAAGCCGAGCCGGATCCAGTGGTTGAACCAGGCCTCGACAGTCTTCTCGTCGTGGCCCAGGGGATCGGCGAGGTAGCGGAGCACGCGGAGATTGTCGATCGGGTGGATGTCGCAGGCGATCGCTTGCGCGAGCGAGCGCACGCGCGCGCGGGCGAGCGGGGCCACCGGCATCAGCGGCGGCTCGGGTCGCGTCTCATCGAGATACTCGATGATCGCCAGCGACTGGCTTAGCACCAGGTGGCCCTCGTCCTCGAGCGTCGGCACCAGCGCCTGCGGATTGAGCCTCAGATACTCGGGCGCGGATTGCTGGTTCTTGCGCAGATGGATCGAGGCCTGCTCGTAGTCGAGCTGCTTCAAATTGAGCGCGATCCGCACCCGAAACGCCGCCGAGGAGCGGAAATAGCCGTAGAGCTTCATCGGGGCCTCCTGGTTTTCTGTTTCCCTCTGCCGGCCGCGATCCTAGCGCGCCCTCGCGGACCCGAGAAACGCCTTCATTAGATCACGCTCAAATACCCCTCGCCGGATTTTAGCTTGAGCCCACCGGTTTCCGCCGAGAGGGGGTTCGGGCGCAAGACCGGCCGGAGCCTTTCATGCTGCTGCTCGGCGCTCGCCCAACGGATCGAGGAATTTTGGCCGCCACGCTCGCGGTTGCGGGCGCGGCGATCATCGCGCTCACCTCTGGATACCCCGACAGCATTGGACGGCTGCTGTCAGACGCTCCCATGGCCGTGACCGGCGCCGAGGCCGCGACCACCCCTGCCCCGGCGAGCCGCAACCGGCGTTCGCCCGCTCCCACCGCGAGCCCGACTTTCGGCGATGAGCGCGGCGTCGCTCTCTATCTTCTTATAGAATCGGCTCGCCCACAGCCGCTGTTCGCCCGCTAGCGCGGTTCACGCTTGCAGGGACATCCTGCGTCCTTCGACTCTGCGCTTCGCGCAGGCTCAGGATGAGGGAAATTTTTGCGGCACTAAGAAAGCACCTTATCCTGAGCCGCCTGCGTCAGCAGGCGAGTCGAAGGACGCACCTCAGCCCGGGCCTTGGTACTTCACCACCTTCTGGTCGATGGTGCCGAAGATCGAGCGGCCTTCCGCGTCCTTCATCTCGATGCGCACGCGATCGCCGAATTTGAGGAAGGGCGTCTTGGGGGCGCCCGCCTCGATGGTCTCGATCATGCGCCGCTCCGCCAGACACGCCGAGCCCGCGGCGGGATCGCGGTTGGAGACGGTGCCGGAGCCGATGATGGTGCCGGCCTCGAGCTCGCGCGTGCGCGCGGCGTGCGCGATGAGCGCCGGGAAATCGAAGTTCATGTCGCGCCCGGCATTGGGCGCGCCGAAGAGCGTGCCGTTGAGGCTGCTCTCGAGCGGCAGGCTGAGCTTGCGCCCGTCCCAGGCGGCGCCGAGCTCGTCCGGCGTCACCGCGACGGGCGAGAAGGCCGTCGCGGGCTTGCCGTGGACGAAGCCGAAGCCCTTCGCGAGCTCGGTCGGGATCAGGTTCCGCAGGCTCACGTCGTTCACCAGCATGACCAGTTTGATGTGCGCCGCGGCCTCCTCGGCCGTGACGCCCATCGGCACGTCGTCGACGACCACGGCCACTTCGCTCTCGAAATCGATGCCGGAGGCCTCGTCCGCCACCAGGATGTCGTCGGCGGGGCCGATGAAGCTGTCGGAGCCGCCCTGGTACATCAGGGGATCGCTGTAGAAGCTCGGCGGCATCTCGGCTTTGCGCGCCTTGCGCACGAGCTCGACGTGATTGAGATAGGCCGAGCCGTCGAGCCATTGGAAGGCGCGCGGCAGCGGCGCCGCCGCCAGCGTCGCGTCAAAGGGCTGGGCATCGGGCGTCCCCTGCTCGAGCTGGAGGGCGATGGCGCCGAGTGCGGGTGCCGCCAAGGGCCAATCTTCGAGCGCACGCTGCAGCGTGGGCGCGACGGCGGGAACCGCCGCGCAGCGCAGGAGGTCGCGGCTCACCACGACCAGCGTGCCGTCGCGCCCGCCGCGCTTGAGGCTCGCGAGCTTCATGGCGTCTCCGTCCGCCAGGAGTTGACGTAGTCCTCGACCTCGACGCCCGGCGGCAGCGCGCCGAGCTCGAGCGCGTCGCGCGCGTCCAGCATCACCGCAACCTCGTCGGTCTCGGGCTTCTTGGGCTTGAGCGCGCCCGCGAGCGCCTTCGGGTGCGGCCCGTGCGGGAAGCCGCCGGGATGCAGCGTCACCATGCCAGCGTGGATGTTGTCGCGCGAGAAGAAATCGCCGCGGTGATAGAACAGCACCTCGTCGTAATCGTCGTTGGAATGGAAGAACGGCACCTTGAGCGCGCCGGGATCGGTCTCGAAGGGCCGCGGCACGAAGGTGCAGACGACGAACCGGTCCGCGAGGAAGGTCGTGTGCGCGGAGGGCGGCAGGTGCACGCGGTGGCTCATCAGCGGCCGGATGTCGCGCCAATTGAGCCGGACCGGCGCCAAATCGCCGTGCCAGCCGATCGCATCCAGGGGATTATAGGGATAGGTGATGGTGGAGAGCGCGTTGCGGCGCTTGACGCGCACGGTCCATTCCTCGCGCTTGCCCTTGGGCGTCTGCTGCGCCTTGAAGGCCTCGTCGATCGCGGGCACGTCGAGGACGGCGTGATCGAAGATCGCGGCGTGACCCACCAGCCCCTTCTCGGGGAGCCGGTAGCCGTCGTTGGTGGCCTCGATCATCAGGAAGACCGCGGCGCCCTCGCAGGCGACGCGCCACTGCGCGCCCCGCGGCAGCAGGATGTAATCGCCGTCGCGGAACTTCAGGTGGCCCCAATCGCAGAAGAGATCGCCCGCGCCCTCGTGCACGAACAGGAGCTCGTCGCCGTCGCCGTTGCGCACGAGATGATCCATCGTGCCGCTGGTGCGCCAGAGCCGATAGCGCAGATGCGCGTTCGAGAGCACCTCGTCGGCCTCCCACGGCGAGGCCGCGACGTCGTTGAGCTTGGTCAAGTCGAAGGCGCGCGGCCGGAGCGGCCCCTCCCAGCGCGTCCACCCCGTGGGCGCGTGCGCATGCACCATCTGCGTCGCCGGCCCGAAGAAGCCCTCCTTGCCGAGCTCGCGCTCATAAGTGCCCGGCGGCAGGTCCGCATGCGCCTGGCGCGACGCCTGGCCCTCGACGCGCGGAAACCGGATAAAGGTTTTCATCATCTCGCTCCCGAAAAAGATAAAACTAAAGCTTTAGCGCGGAGGACGCTGAGGCAGCGCGGAGGACGCGGGGAATTCGACTCATCATCAGGCCTCTGCGTCCTCTGCGAAACCTCCGCGACCTCTGCGCTAAAGCGTTCCTTTCAAGCTTTGTCTTTAACTTTCGGGTCGAGGACGCCGCGGCGGATCTGGTCGAGCTCGATCGACTCGAAGAGCGCGCGGAAATTGCCCTCGCCGAAGCCCTCGTTGCCTTTGCGCCGGATGATCTCGAAGAAGATCGGGCCGATCACCGTATTGGTGAAGATCTGCAGCAGCAAGCCGCCGCCCTTGGTAGGCGCGCCGTCGACGAGGATCCGGTTGCGGCGCAGCCGGTCGAGATCCTGGCCGTGGCCGGGGAGCCGGGCGTCCAGCTGCTCGTAGTAGGTGTCGGGCACATCCATGAAGCTGACACCCTTGGCGCGGAGCGCCTCGACGGTGGCGAAGATGTCAGACGCGGCGAGCGCGATGTGCTGGATGCCCTCGCCGTGATAGGCCGCGAGATATTCCGCGATCTGCGACTTGTCGTCGGCGCTCTCGTTGATGGGAATGCGGATGCGGCCGCAGGGGCTGGTCATCGCCTTGGAGCGCAGCCCCGTGAGCTTGCCCTCGATGTCGAAATAGCGGACCTCGCGGAAGTTGAAGAGGTCCTCGTAGAACTTGGCCCAGAGCGACATGCGGCCCTGGTGCACGTTGTGCGTCAGATGGTCGACGCCGGCGAGGCCCACGCCCTTGGGCGCCGCCTCCGCGCCGGGCAGCGGCACGAAATCCACATCGTAGATCGTGTGGTCGCCGTAGCGGTCGACGAGATAAAGGATGCTGCCGCCGATCCCCTCGATCGCGGGGATGTTGAGCTCCATCGGCCCGACCTTGCCGGCGACCGGCTTGGCGCCGAGCTTGATCGCGCGCTCATAGGCGCGCGCGGCATCGCGCACGCGGAAGGCGATGGCGCAGACCGAGGGTCCGTGGAGGCGCGCGAAGGCCTGGGCAAAACTCTCGGGCTCGGCGTTGACGATGAAGTTCACGTCGCCCTGGCGGTAGAGCGTCACCTTCTTGGAGCGATGCCGCGCCACGGCGGCGAAGCCCATGCTCTCGAAGAGCCGGCCCAGCGCCTCGGTGTCGGGCGCGGTGTACTCCACGAACTCGAAGCCGTCGGTGCCCATGGGGTTGTCCCAGAGGTCGCGCGGCTCGGCTGCGGCGGACGGAGCAGTCTTGGCGGCGAGAGGCATTTGTCCTCCCTCGGCGGGTCTGGCGGGGTCACGAGGGCCGCGAGCGGCCCTTGACCCCGGCGGTCATGCCCAGCAATTTAGTTTCAAATGAAACCAAATCCAAGCCCCCGCCGAAAACCGACCCCAGCGGCGGCGGAGGCCCTCGTGCTCGAGCGCTTCCTGCCTTATCGGCTCTCCGTGCTGATGCTGCGGATCTCCAACGCGATCGCGCGGAGTTACGAGCGGCGGTTTAGGCTCAGCGTGCCGGAATGGCGAGTGATGGCGGTGCTGGGGCGCTTCGGTCCCCTCTCCGCCAACGGCGTCGCCGAGAAGACGCAGATGGACAAGGTGCGCGTGAGCCGCGCGGTCGCGCGGCTGATGGCGGCGGGCCGGCTGAGCCGCCGCACCGACCGGATGGACCGCCGCCGCTCGATCCTGGCGCTCACGACCGCGGGCGAGGCGATCCACCGCGAGATCGTGCCGCACGCCGAGCGGGTCGAGGCGCGCCTGCTGGCCGGCCTTGACGAGGCCGAGCGCGCCGCCCTCGACCGCCTCCTCGCCAAGCTCGAAGCCCGCGCGGAGACGCCCTTCGTCGCGGAGGGGGATTAGCGCGCGCGGAGCGCAATCAAGGAAGTAAGATTCACCGCAGTGACACGGAGGACACGGCGATTGGAGTCTGTGTTTGGCGCGGAGCGCCCATCACTTGATTCGGAGCGCCAGCCGATGAGGACTGCGGCTTCGCCGCAACTCCGATCCCTCCGTGTCCTCCGTGTCTCCGTGGTGAATCTTACTTTACTTCACTAGATCGATGCGTCCGTTGGGGCGCTCGCGAGCGGCGCGGCGGAGGCCCAGATCTCGATGTCTTCGAGTTGCGTGCGCGCGGCTGGGCCGCCCACCGCCTGCAGGAGGGCGGAGACGACGGCGGCGAAGATCGCCAGCCGGGCGAGCTGCCGCTTGCGCCGCGCCCAGGATCGCGTGCTCGCCTCGGCCTGGCGCACGCCAACGCCCGACCACAGCCACAAGAAGAGACCGAGTACTGCCAGGAACGCTGCGCTCAGGTGCAAGAAATCGGGCATCATCTCGTCCTCCTGTCGGGGCGTCTTAGGTGACGCTTCCGAGCGCATCCTTGCATCGAATTTTAGGGAAATAAAGTTAACCGCGGCGGCCCCGCGCAAAAATCTGCCGGAAATCCGCGGGCGCTCGCGAGGCCTCGGGGGCGCTTATGGTTAATGGCGCGCGCTTATGGTTAATCGCGCCGTTTCAGCGCAGTGGCCGACATAGAGGCCGAGTCCCGCGCGCGCGGCCGGCGCACGAGGCGCTCAGCCAGCAGCGTGCGCGCGGCCTCGCTCCGGCCGCAGCCGAGGAGTGCGGCGATCAGCGTGTCCTCGAAGACCTCGCGCTGCGCATGGCTGCCGGCGATCCGCGTCAGCTCCGGCAGTGCCCCCGCCAGGAGATCGGCGGCCTCGGCAGGCTCGCCGCGCGAGAAGGCGGCGATGCCGCGGCAGAGCGCCGGCGCCACCCGCCCCTGCGGCAGCGTGCCGTCGCCAGCGAGGCGCTCCAGCGCTTCGATGCGGCGCCCGAGACTCGCGGCACCCTCGGTTGCCGCCTCCGCCATCGCGGCATGCAAATCTGCAAAGGCGAGTCCCGCGCGGGGAAATCGTCGCTCCGCGAGATCGGCCACCTCCTCCCACGGCAGCGGTCGCGGGCCCACCTCATAGAGCGCGCAGCGCCAGAGCAGCGAGGCCGCGTCCGCAAGCGTCGCCATCGGCGCGCTGCTCGCAACCGAGGGCCGGATCGCCGCCTGATAGCGCGCCATCGCGCGCTCGCTCTCGCCGAGGTCGAGCTCGAAGAGCGCGAGATGCCAGTTGAGGTGGCAATGGAGCTGCGCCGCGGGATCGTAGTCGCGGAGCCAGTCCGTCAGGAAGGCGACGCCCGCGGCAGTCTCGCCGAGCTCGACATGCGCGTGAACGCGGGCATGCGCCGCATGCGCGTTGCGGGGATTGCGGGCGAGCGCGCGCTCGACGATCGCCGCGCCGCTCCGGGGGTCGCCGGTCTCGACATGCGACCAGCCAAGGTAGCCCGTGAACCACCAATCCTCGCCCCAGCGCGGCGCCAGGCCTTCGAGGAGCGCGCGCTGCGCCTCGTGGTGGTCGGGCCGGCCGCTGAACGCGATGAGGCCGTAGACGCCGAGCGCCAGCGACAGCACCAGCGCGTCCCGCGGGAATTGTTCCAGATGCGCGTCGACGGCCGCCATCGCCCGCACGGGCTCGCCGTTGATCGAGAAACTCAGCGCCTCGACGTGACGGCGCTCGCGCTCGCTCAAGCCCACGGCGCAAGCGCCCGCGCGCGCCGCGGCGCTCCTCGCCTCCTCCATGCGGCCATAGAGCTGCGCGGTGCGGGCGAGCGCGATGTGCGCGAGCGCAAACTCCGGGTCGATCGCGAGCGCTTGGCTGAGCAGCGCCTCCGCGCCCGCGTTGGCGGCGAGCATCCGGTCGACCCCCTCGACATAGAGCGCGAGCGCCCGCGCCGACGTCGTGGTCACCGGCAATCCGAATCGATCACCCGCCAGGGCGCCCTCCCGAGGACAAGTCTCGACCCCTCCACTACGGCACCATCCAGGCCGCGGAGCAAGCGGGCGGCGGGTGGAGGCATCCCCCTCACCCCAACCCTCTCCCCGTGGGGGAGAGGGAGAAGCGTGAGTCTGCCCCCTCTCCCCACCGGGAGAGGATTGGGGTGAGGGGGCGCTCCTATCTGATCGAGGGAGCCGAGCATTCCCTCCGCCGCCCTCGCTCTGCTATAAGGCGCCGGAGCTCGATTTTGGGAGCGAGGGACGGCGGTGGCACGGGCCACGATCTTCATTCTGAACGGCCCCAACCTCAACATGCTGGGCGTGCGGGAGCCGGAGATCTACGGCAGCGACACGCTCGCGGACATCGAGGCCGCCTGCGCCGAGCGCGCGGGCGAGCTCGGGCTCGACATCGATTTCCGCCAGTCCAATCACGAGGGGCAGATCGTCGACTGGATCCACGAGGCGCGCCAGGGGTCGGACGGCATCGTGATCAATCCGGCCGCCCTCACCCACACCTCGGTCGCCGTCCACGACGCGCTCAAGATTGCGGACGTCCCCGTCATCGAGGTGCACCTGAGCAACATCCACCGGCGCGAGGAATGGCGGCATCGCTCCTTCGTCTCCCCGGTCGCCACCGGCGTGATCATGGGGCTGGGACCCCAGGGCTATCTGCTGGCGCTCGACGCGCTCGCGAGGATCCTTGAAGCGGCCGCCGATAAAGCGGGTTGAGGGAGGCGCTGGCCCCATGCCCAACCGCGGGGATCTCCCGATCGACAGCGATCTCGTGCGCACGCTGGCGGCGCTGCTCGAGGAGACCGGCTTGACCGAGATCGAGTATGCCGTGGGCGACCGGCGGATCCGCGTCGCACGCACCGTCGCCGCGGCCGCGCCGACGGTTGCCGTGGTGACGCCGGTGGCCGAAGCGCCCGCCGCACCCGCCGCGGTGGCGCCGGTCGATCATCCCGGCGCCATCAAGGCGCCGATGGTCGGCACCGCCTACATCGCGCCGCAGCCGGACCAGCCGCCTTTCGTCAAGCTGGGCGACCGCATCGAGGAAGGCCGGGTGCTGCTGATCATCGAGGCGATGAAGGTGATGAACCAGATCCGCGCGCCCAAACCGGGCCGCGTCGCCGAGATCCTGATCGCCGACGGCGCGCCCGTCGAATACGGCCAGGTGCTGATGGTCATCGAGTAGGCGGGATCTCCGGGCGATGTTCGAGAAAATTCTCATCGCCAACCGCGGCGAGATCGCGCTGCGCATCCACCGCGCCTGCCGCGAGATGGGCATCAAGACCGTGGCGGTGCACTCGACCGCGGACGACACGGCGATGCACGTGCGGCTCGCGGACGAGAGCGTCTGCATCGGGCCGCCCTCCGCGCGCGAGAGCTATCTCAATATCCCCGCGATCCTCTCGGCGGCGCAGATCACCGGCGCCGACGCGATCCATCCGGGGCTCGGCTTCCTGGCGGAGAACCCGGGCTTCGCCGAGATGGTGGAGGAGCACGGCTTCGTCTTCATCGGCCCCTCCGTCGAGCACATCCGCATGATGGGCGACAAGGTCGCGGCGAAGCGCGCGGCGGTCGAGCTCGGCATACCCGTGGTGCCGGGCTCGGAGGGCGCGGTCGAGAGCCTGGAGCACGCGGCAGCGGAAGCGAAGCGCATCGGCTATCCCGTGCTGATCAAGGCCGCGGGTGGTGGCGGCGGGCGCGGCATGCGGGTCGCGCGCGAGGAATCCGAGCTCAAGGAGATGCTGCCGGCGGCGCAGCGGGAGTCCGTGGCCTTCTTCGCCAACGCCGAGGTCTATCTCGAGCGCTATCTCGGCCACCCCCGGCACATCGAGGTGCAGATCCTCGCGGACGGCCAGGGCGGCGTCATCCACCTGGGCGAGCGCGACTGCTCGCTGCAGCGCTCGCATCAGAAGGTGCTGGAGGAGACCCCCTCGCCCGCGCTCAACCAAGAGCAGCGCACGGAGCTCGGCCGCGTCGCCACCGAGGCCATCGCCAAGCTCGGCTACAAGAGCGCCGGCACCATCGAGTTCCTGTTCGAGGACGGCAAGTTCTTCTTCATCGAGATGAATACGCGGATCCAGGTCGAGCATCCGATCTCCGAGATGGTGAGCGGCATCGACATCGTGCGCGAGCAGCTCCGCATCGCCTCGGGGGCGCCGCTTGGATACCGCCAGGCCGACGTCAAGCTCGCGGGCCACGCCATCGAGTGCCGGATCAACGCCGAGCATCCCGAGAGCTTCGTGCCCTCGCCCGGCACCATCACCGGCTATCACGCGCCCGGCGGCATGGGCGTGCGCGTCGACAGCGCGCTCTATCAGGGCTACAGCGTGCCGCCGCAGTACGACAGCCTGGTCGCCAAGCTGATCGTGCACGGCACCAGCCGCAACGAATGCCTGATGCGGCTGCGCCGCTCGCTGGAGGAATTCGTGATCACCGGGATCGACACCACGATCCCCTTGCACCAACGATTGGTGGCGGCGCCCGACTTCATCAACGGAACCTACGACGTGCACTGGCTCGGCCGCTTCCTGGGGCGCGGCTGAGGCTTGACGCGGACGCGCGCAGGGCGATCATCGTCTCATCGATGATCGAGCTCTCGCCCGACCTGTTGCTGCGCGCCTATGCCGCGGGATTGTTCCCGATGGCGGAGTCCGCCGAGGATCCCGACCTGTTCTGGATCGACCCAGACCCGCGCGGCGTGCTGCCGCTCGACCGCTTCCATCTGCCGCGCCGCTTGAAGCGCACGCTGCGCTCGGGCCAATACGAGGTCCGCGTCGACACTGCCTTCGACGCGGTGATGCGCGGCTGCGCCGAGCCCACGGAGATGCGGCCCAAGACCTGGATCAACGAGGAGATCTTCCGGCTCTATGGCGCGCTCTATGAGCAGGGCTACGCGCACAGCGTCGAGGCCTGGCGCGCAGGCGAGCTGGTGGGCGGCCTCTACGGCGTGGCGCTGCGCGGCGTGTTCTTCGGCGAGAGCATGTTCAGCCGCTCCCCCGACGCCAGCAAGGTGGCGCTGGTCCACCTGGTGGCGCGGCTGGTCAAGGGCGGCTTCCGCCTGCTCGACACCCAGTTCGTGACCGACCATCTGCGCCGCTTCGGCGCGGTGGAGATCCCCCGCGCCGACTATCACCGCCAGCTCGAGCGCGCGCTCGGCGTCGAGGCCTATTTCGAGGAAGGCTTGGCCGACGATCCCGTCTCGGTCTTGCAGTCGAGCACGGTCACGTCGTAGACGGGGTGCTCGAGCGTCGAGAGCGACGGGCTCTGCGCGAACATCCAGCCGCTGAAGAGATGCTGCACATCGGTCGATTGCTCGCCGAGCGGCCGCGCCTCGTCGATCTCCAGGAAGGCCGCGGTGTCCGGCGGCTCCTCCGGCGGCTTCTTGATGCAGGCGCGCGCCTTGATGACCAGCGTGCCGAAGCGGATGGCCTCGCCGAGCGGCGCCTCCACGGTCGAGACGCGCGCCGTGGTCTTGTCGAGCCCCTGCAGCACCGCGACGGTGGCCGCCGGCGCCGCCGCGGTGGTGGCGGGCGGGGCCTTCTGAACGGGTGGCGCCGGCGCCGCCTTCTCGGGTGGCGGCGCCGGCACCGTCTTCAGCTGCGCCTCAGCGCTGCCGGCCATAGCCAGCAGCGCGACGGTCGCAAGCAGCGATGTTCTCCTCATGCCCCGCATTCTCCCCGCGACTGTGGCGAGAGCATGGCGCACTCGCGCCGCCATGGCGTCGGTGCGTCCTTCGACTCGGCGCTTCGCGCCGGCTCAGGATGAGGGGGATTGGCGTTGGAGCGAACAAAAATGCCCCTCATCCTGAGCCGCCGCGCTTGGGCGGCGAGTCGAAGGGCGCACGGCATCGACCTAAGTAGATACCGCACTCTCCTTCAGCAGCCTCACCGCACGAACCGCAGCGTCTGGAATCCGCGGCGGAACTCGATCACCTCGGGACGGACGGCGGCGGGGTCCTCGTTGCCGCGGAAGACGCGCGCGACGAAGCGGGCGATCGCCGGCATCTCCCCGGGCGTCAGGCCCCAGCGCGTGATCTCCTGGGTCCCCAGGCGGATGCCGTTGAGGTCGCCCTCGACCGGCTCGATCGGCAGGCCGATGCCGCAGAGGAGCACGTTCGCCTGCGCGAGCCGCTTGGATGCGTGCTGGCCGCCGCCGAAGGGTGCCGCGTGAAGCGCCAGGTGGTGGCTCTCGGTATGGCCGCGGCCCTCGACGCCGTGGACCGGCAGTCCCTCCGCCGCGAGCGCGCTCCCCAGCGCCCGCGCGTTCTCGATGCACATCGCGGCGTAGTCGCGGCCGTGCTCGAGGAGGTCGAGGGTCGCCAGCGCCAGCGCCGCGGTCTTGCCGAGATCGAAATTCGCGGTGAGGCCGGGGTAGGCGATCTGGTCGATGCGCTCGGCGAGCGCCTTCTCGGTGGTGAGCACCAGTCCCGCGGGCGGGCCGCCATAGGCCTTGTATGTGGACATCGTCATGAGATGCGCGCCCTCGGCGAGCGGGTGCTGGAAGCGCCCGCCCGCGATGATCCCGCCCATATGCGCGGCGTCGTAGAGAACGTACGCGCCCACCTCGTCGGCGATCTGGCGCGCCTCGCGCACGGCATAAGGAAAGAGACAGAGCGAGCCCGCGAGCGTGATGAGCTTCGGCTGCAGCCGGCGCGCCTCCTTGCGCAAGCGATCGAGATCGATCGCCATGCGCTTGGCGTCATAGGGGACGGGATGCGTCTCCAGGCCATAGAGTCCGGCGACACCCGCGCCGTGGTGCGTGACATGGCCGCCCATCTCCGGCGGGAAGGCCATGATGCGCTCGCCCGGCTTGGCTGTCGCCATGAAGGCGTAGAGATTCGCGAGCGCGCCCGAGCCCACGCGGATCTCGGCGTAGGGGGCATTGAAGAGCCGGCGCACCAGCGTCTCCGTCACCACCTCGATCTCGCCCGCGAACTCCATGCCCATCTCGTATTTGTCGCCGGGATATCCGAGCGACGGGCGGTTGCCGAGCGAGCGCGCGAGCAGCGCCGCCGCGCGCGGGTTCATCACGTTGGTGCCGGCGTTGAGCCCGATGCTGTCGCGGTCCATGTGGCGCTCGTGCGCCTCGACAAGCCGCATCACCTCGCGCTCGATGGCACCCGAATCCCTGGCCGCGAGCCGCGCCTCCACCTCCGCCACCACGCGCCGGCATTCGGCGGGGAGCCAGGGCTTTTCCGTTACGGTCGCGGTCATTCTTGGCCACCCCTTCGCTCGCTCGTAGGCAAACCCGATGCGATGCTAGAGCATGACTGCCCCGGAATAAAATCCGCCGTTCGCGGTCCTATAAACAGGGTTACCGATCTGCAACGTTACGTACTGGTTTCGATCCTTTCGGCGGAACATTTTTCGGACGGCCTTGTAGATCGTCCGCGAGTGAACACATGGGACCCCGGTGGGGGTAAATGGCCTGGAGCCGGTCATGCCTGACAGTATCTCTTCTGCGAATGATCGCGAGCCGACGGCTCGCCCCGGTGACGCAACCGCGGTTCCCGCCGATCCCGCTAAGGCCTATGCGCTCGGCTACGCCGATGGCCGGCGCTTGTTCCAGACGCAGGACGCACCGGACGAGGCCCTCGAGCCCGTCCGCACGCGCTATGCCACGCTGGCAAATGCCGCGCAGCTTTCGCCCGCGGAGCAAGCCTATCTCGCGGGCGCGCGCGACGCCGCCGCGGACAACCTCCCCTCGCCGCCGCCCGAGCACCGCCACGCCGCCTGACTCCCGTTAACTTTACCTCCGAGCCCGTGCGCGCTCTAATTTGAGTCAAAGGCGCGCGATCTCCGCGACCATGGTTAATGTCGGGGAGCGCGAACGGCCGAGACTCGGAGTGGGTTCATGCGGCACTCAACGGCGCTCATCGCGATCCTCGCATCGATGCTCTTGCCGGGCGCGGCCTCCTCGGCGCTCGAGACGGCGCGCCCGCACACGCACGCGCGCTTCCTGCCGGTGGCACACTCGCCCTCCACGGAAATTTTGACGGCGGCCGACAGCTGGCGCTTCGACGGAAGCTGGTACGTGGTGTTGTTCTGCCCCGAAGCCGCCGGCGTGCACGCCTACGCCTATCGATTCACGGCGGCGGTCAAGGACGGCGTGCTCCATGCCGAGCGCGGCAAGCCCGGCGCCGGCGGCTGGATCACACTCGAGGGCGCGATCCAACCGGACGGCAGGGCGCTGCTGACCGCGACTGGCATCACGAACGATGCCGACGAAGTCCTGGGCATCGCGCCGGCGGAAAAACCATACGCCTATGAGGTGGCCGCGCGCTTCGAGGGCTCGCACGGCCTCGGCGGCGGGATCGAAGGCCGCCTCTGCAATCTCCATTTCACGCGGCAGTGAGACCGGCAAGCGTTCGGCGCTGCCCTCGTGACCTGAAGGACGCCTCGGTTCATACTGGCTCGCTTCGCCGGCGGCGATAGCGCCGCCCGCGAAGCGCAAGGCTTGGCCCCGCGTGCGAGGACCAGCCGAATGAAACCAGGGAGGAACCGATGACGCGTCTGCTGTTCACCGATGTCGCGGTCCTGGACGGATCCGGCGCCGATCCGTTTCCGGGCCAGGTCCTGGTCGATGGCAATCGCATCGTGGCGGTGGCGAGAAGCGGCGAGAGCTTGCCCGCGGAGAGCGCCGAGCGCGTCGACGGCGGCGGCGCCACGCTGATGCCCGGCCTCGTCGAGGCGCACTGCCATATCAGCTTTGCCAACACCGCGGATCTCGAATCCCTCGGCAACATCCCGCCCGAGGAGCACACGCTGCTCGCGGCGAAGCACGCCAAGCTGATGCTCGACCAGGGCTTCACCAGCATCAACAGCGCCGCCGCGGCGAAGCCGCGGCTCGACGTCGTCATCCGCAACGCCATCAATGACGGCGACATCCCGGGACCGCGCATGCTGGCGGCGACCCCCGAGATGACCGTATCGGGCGGCCTTGGCGACGTCCGGCTCTGGCACATGCACCGCGAGACCTTCGCGATCGTCTGCGACGGGCCGGACGAATTCCGTCGCGTCTCGCGCCAGATGGTCCGCGAAGGCGTCGACACGCTGAAGATCAATCCGTCCGGAGACGAGTTCGTCCCCTGGGCGCGCGCCCAGCAGACCGTGATGAACGACGCGGAGGTCGAGGCCGTCTGCGAAGTGGCGCGCCAGCGCGGCAAGCGCGTGGCCGCGCACGCGCGCTCGGCGGAATCCGTGAAGATGTGCCTGCGGCACGGCGTCGAGATGATCTTCCACGCGACCTTCGCCGATGCCGAGGCGATCGATCAGCTCGAGGCGGCGAAAGACCGGGTCTTCGTGGTGCCGACCATCGGGATCACCTACGCGACACTCAACGAGGCGAGCCAGTGGGGCATCACGCCCGTGGTCGGCGAGCAGCTCGGGCTCAAGCGGGAGCTCGAGTCCGCGATCAAGGTAATGGCCGAGCTGAAGCGCCGCGGCGTGCGCATCCTGCCGGGCGGCGACTACGGCTTTGCCTGGAACCCGGTCGGCAGGAACGCGCGCGACATCGAGCATTTCGTCACCCTATTGGGCTTCACGCCGATGGAGGCGATCCTGGCGGCGACCAAGCTCGGCGGCGAAATCATGATGCGCGGCGGCGAGCTCGGCCAGGTCAAGCCCGGCTACCTTGCCGACCTCATCCTGGTTGATGGCAATCCCGTCGCGGACGTCCGGATCCTGCAGGACCGAGACCGGCTGCTCGCGATCGTCAAGGACGGCAGCTTCCACAAAAGGCCGGTGCCCCGGCGTCACGTCGAGGGCATAGCGGCCGAATAGACGATCGGGGGCGCGACCGCTGCCTTCATCTTATCAACCGCGGCAGGCCGCGAAACCATGCTCACCGTCCATACCTGTGCCGCGAGCAGCGGCGCGCCAATCACTGACCTCTCTGCATCGACAGTACCGGCAAACGTCGTCTGGATCGACTTATTCAATGGCGATGCAGCGGAGGTTGATTTTGTCGAGCGAGCAACCGGGCTGCACGTTCCTACGTTGACGGAGCTCAGTGAGATCGAGAGCTCGAGCCGGCTGCGCGTCGAGAAGGACGCACTCTCTCTCAGCACGCCGATTGTGTTTCGCACCGAATCCGGGGAGCCCGTCACGACCTCGGTAGGTTTCGTGCTGCGGCATGATCTGCTGATCACCATTCGATTCACGGATCTCAAGGTATTCAGGAGCTTCGCAGAGAGCTGCGCCAAACCAGACGCCGTGCACCCCAGTAGCGCCGGCGCTTTCATTGGATTGCTGGAAGCGATCGTCGATCGGATCGCAGACGTGCTCGAAGGCATCGGGGCCGATCTCGATGCCGTGTCCAAACGGATCTTTCGTGCGGATGCCGCGAAGGCTTTCGTGCGTCGACGGCCTGCGCGTGAAGATGCCGATCTGCGAGAGATCTTGCGGAAGATCGGCCGCGCCGGCGATTTGACATCCAAGATCCGCAACAGCCTGCTGGGACTAGGACGGATGGTTCCTTATGTGGCAGGCCTCGGCGCGAACTGGTTGGCTGCCGAGGTAAAACCGCATCTTGAGACGCTGCGGCAGGATATCGTCTCGCTCAATGATTACGATGCCCACCTGTCCAACAACGTGCAGCTCTTGCTCGACGCCACTCTGGGCCTTATCAACATCGAGCAGAACAATATCATCAAGGTATTGACCATCGTATCCGTCGTCGGCGTTCCTCCGACGCTTGTCGCCAGCATGTACGGCATGAACTTCCGACACATGCCTGAGCTCGATTGGGCCTGGGGGTATCAGTACGGCCTCGCATTGATTGCGTTGAGCGCAATCCTCCCGCTGCTCTGGTTCAAGCTTCGCGGCTGGCTTTGATGTGGCTGTGCAACGCACGTAGCTGTTCGTGACGTCTGTGCCGTCCTTGCCCGACCTCTCTGCTGAATCCCAAGAGAAATTGATTCTCGCCAAGGAGGGGCGCGTCGGGCTTTGGAGCCGGGTTGCCGGAGACGTCCTCGACATCGCGACGGTGCTGAGCCTCGCGCGCGCGCCTGCAACCTGCACGTCACGCGGCAATAACGTCCGGATCGAGTCCGCGAGCTTGTGAGATCCGTCACAGGCGCAGCTCGGGATTGACCGTAGAGTCAGGGCATCGAGACGAAAGGGCCGGCCCATGCGCACCCTTCTGCTCGGCTTGCTCGCCATTGCAACCGCGACTGCTGCCACCACCACGGCGCTGTACTCGACGCGCACTCCGCATCGGGCTCTGGTCGAGCCGATCGCGATTCCGGACGTCGAGTATCGCTTTTACGACCGTTTCTGCCGCGCTCAGTACAACAACCCGATGGACAGAAACGCCTGCATGATGCAGTCGACGGGCACGCCGCTTCGGACGATCGAACGCGACGATCGCTGAGAGCACCGGAGGGTCACGCCCTGCGCGAGGGCCGATGTACCCGCACAATGCGGCGGTGCGGAATTCCTCTCGCATGGCTGCCTTGCGCGGTTCCTCCTTCGAGAGATTCGGCTGATGCTCTAGCGTGCGCCCCGTGGACACGCTCACACCGGCACGCATCGCGGAGATCGAGAGCGGCATCGAGACGCCCTATGCCTGGCGCCGTCTCGTGCTCTCGCTGTTGCTGAGCACGATCGGCGGCGTCGGCCTCTGGTCGGCGGTGGTGGTGCTGCCGGCGATCCAGGCGGAGTTCGGCGTCGCGCGCGCGAGCGCGTCGCTCCCCTACACCATGACCATGGTGGGCTTCGCCTTCGGCGGCATCGCGACCGGCCGGATCGCCGACCGGTTCGGCATCATGCCTCCCGTGATCGGCGGCACCGTGGCGCTCGCCATCGGCTACATCGCCGCCGCCGAGACCACGAGCCTCTGGCAATTCGCGGCGGTGCAGGGCGTGATCATCGGGCTCTTCGGCAGCTCCGCCACCTTCGGGCCGCTGATCGCGGACGTCTCGCATTGGTTCACGCGCAACCGCGGCACCGCGGTCGGCATCTGCGCCAGCGGCAGCTACCTCGCGGGCACCGTGTGGCCGCCGGTGCTGCAGCATTTCATCGAGGGCTACGGCTGGCGCGCGACTTATGCGGGGGTCGGGATCTTCTGCATCGCCACCATGCTGCCGCTGAGCCTCGCCTTTCGCCGGCGCACGCCGCTGCTGCACGGTGCCGCACCCGTCGCGGCGACGGGCTCGGGCGCCTACCGGCTCTCGCCCAATCTGCTGCAGATCCTGCTGGTGATCGCGGGCTTCGCCTGCTGTTTCGCCATGTCGATGCCGCAGGTGCATATCGTGGCCTACTGCGCCGATCTCGGCTACGGCGTGGCGCGCGGCGCCGAGATGCTCTCGCTCATGCTGGGCACCGGCGTGGTGAGCCGGATGGCGTCGGGCTGGATCTGCGACCGCATCGGCGGCGTGCGCACGCTGCTGCTGGGCTCGGCGCTGCAGTGCCTGACGCTCGTGTTCTATCTGCCGTGGAACGGCCTCACCTCGCTCTATATCGTCTCGGCGCTGTTCGGGTTGTCGCAGGGCGGCATCGTGCCGGCTTACGCGATCATCGTGCGCGAATATTTCGCGCCGCAGGAAGCCGGCGCCCGGCTTGGCGTCATATTGATGGCGACCATCTTCGGCATGGCCGCGGGCGGCTGGATGTCCGGCGCGATCTTCGACCTCACCAGCTCCTACCGCGCCGCCTTCATGAACGGCATCCTCTGGAACCTGCTCAACCTCTCGATCGCCCTCTGGCTCCTGCGCCAACCCAGAATGCGCGAAGCCCGCGCCTAGATTAAGTCAGATTCACCACAGAGACACGGAGGACACGGAGAACGGTGTCTCCTGCGGCGAAGCCGCCATCATCCCTGGGCGCTTTGGTGTCTTGGCGGTTCAAAATTCTTACCGCCAAGGCGCCAAGTCGCCAAGTCGCCAAGAAGAATGGCGGCGGCTTCGCCGCGAAAAACCGTTCTTCTTCTCCGTGTCTCCGTGGTGAAACTTCTGTTTTACTTCTTGTACGGGTTCACTAGGCTCTCGACGAGTTTGCGCATGACGTCGCGGAATTGCGTCTCGTCGCAGCCCATGAGGAACGCGTCCTCGAGCGCTTCCTGGGACATCTCCTGGATCTCCGTGAGGTTCTCGTTCAGCACCTTGAGCTTCTCCAGGCACGAGACCGGCTCGCCCTCCGGCGTGAGCCAGACCGGGAATTCGGGCTTCGCGGGTTTCTTCTGGGCCATCGCTCAGGCCTCCTTCGGCTTCCATGCCACGAAGCGGAGCCGCACGTAGTCGGCGACCCAGACGCCGGCGGCATCGACCAGCGCCGGCCGGAGCTCCGCCTCGATCTCGCTCTTCATCGCCGCGCGCTCCGCTTCGGGCACCGCCGCCAAAAAACTCTCGGCGAAAGTGTCGAGCCAGTCGCCGAGCGGCCCCGGCAGCGGCGTCGGCCGCGGAATGAGCGCGATGCTCTCGACGCGGAACCCCCGCCGCGCGAGCCGAGCGCGGTATTCCTCGGGCGCCGGGAAATACCAGGGCACCGCCGCCCGGCCGTCGAGGCCGCGGCGGTCGAGCGCCGCCACCAGCGCCGCCATGATCCTCTCGACGTTGCCGGCGCCGCCGCATTCCGCCACGAACCGGCCGCCCGGCTTCAGCGCGCGCCAGACGCCGGCGATCACCGCATCGGGATCGCGCATCCAGTGCAGCGCGGCATTGGAGAAGACGGCGTCGAATTCGGCCGCGAAGGCGAGCCGCGTGCCGTCCATCACATGCGCGTTGAGCCCGCGGGCGCGCGCGCCCTTGACCTGGTCGGCGCTGGCATCGACCGCGACCACGTCCGCCACCGCCGCGATCTTCTCGGTGAGCGCGCCGTCGCCGCAGCCGAGATCCAGGATGCGCTCGCCCGGCTTCGGCGCCAGCAGATCGAGCAGCGGCGCGCCCAGCACCGCGACGAAGCCGGCAGTTTCCTGATAGCGCCCGGGATCCCAGCGCTGATCGACGACCCGCTCGCCGGGGACCGCGCTGTTATTATTGCGGCGCCGGGGCATTGCCGCCTTTCGAGCCCGGCGCGGGCGCCGGCGCCCCGCCGCCGGTGTCCTTGCTGCCGCCGGAGTCCTTTGGCTTGGTCTGGCCGAAGATCAGCTGCCCCACCGCATTCTCGATATCGAACGGCGCCTGCGTGTGCTCGATCTTGCCGCCCGGCGGGATGATGGCGTCCTCGTTGCCGGGCTCGATCTCCACGTATTTGTCGCCGAGCAAGCCGCTCATCCTGACGCTCGCCACCGAATCCGTGCTGAGCTTGATGTTGGGATCGACGCTGAAGCGCACTTCCGCATAGAAGGTCTTCGGATCGAGCGTCAGCGACGTGACCGAGCCCACCTTGATGCCGTTGATCCTGATGTCGGAGCCGTCGCGAATGCCGTCGACGCGGGAGAACTGCGCCGTATAGGGCGTGCCGCTGCTCGCGGTCACCTTGGTCGTGGTGTAGGCGAAGAACAGGAACACCGCGGCGACCACCAGCACCACCGCGCCCATCACGGTCTCGACGGCGTTGCGACTCATCGGCGCAGGCTCCTTGGCGCAAGCATGGACTTTGGACTCACTCCGGCCGCCAGGGCTCGTAGTCGCCGGTGGTGGACGCGCGATGGCCGCCCTTCAAGAGGGAGCCGGCTGGCCGGTACGCGAAGCGCGTCCCCGTGAGGTTGGGGAGATGCGGCTTCTGCCACGGGTATTTCGGCGCGCCCGCATCGAGGGGAACCCCGTCGATGGTGTAGTGCAGCCAGGCGTGCCACTCGGGCGGCACTTTGGTCGCCTCCGGCTCGCCCTGGTAGATCACCCAGCGGCGCTCGCGGCTCTCGCGCCCGCCGCCGGGACGCAGCGGGCGCGGCGTCTTCTCGCGGTAATAGCGATTGCCGAACTGGTCGGTACCGACCAGCTTGCCGTTCCACCATGTAAAGAGCCACGTGCCGACGCTCATGATTCCGCGCGCCCGATGCCTTCCGTAACGAACCCGGCTGCCCCTATAACTGGGCGCGACTATGGCATCCATCAACGCTTTACGTCCAGCCCTCGGGGCTCCGCAGCGG
>DATMMM010000091.1:0-2893 GCA_035569735.1 Allostellaceae bacterium
GTCGGCGGCGTCGTCGCCTTCATCTCGGGGGTCGAGAAGCTCAACGATCCCTGGGGCGACCTGGTGAATTATTTTCGCGACTTCAGCGTCGCCCATGTGAAGTACCGTCTGGTCTCGACCGCCGTCGCCGACCTGATGCAAAGCCAAGTGCTCGCCACCGCGGAAGAGTGAGGCTGAAGGTGGTTGCGGGCACAAGCCATCGGGCTCAGCATGGCCCGAACCGGGAGGTGACCCATGGCACGCCATCGGACCTACACCCCGCGCGGCGTCATTCCCGCGGTCTTGCTGCCCTTCGACGCCGATCTCGCCATCGACGAGCCGGCTTTCCGAAAGCATCTGCGCGACGTCGCCGGGGTCGAGGGCATCTCCGCGATCACCATCAACGCGCACTCGACCGAGGTCGCCTCCTGCGGCTTCGACGAGCAGCGCCGCGTGCTCGACATCGCCCAGGACGAGATCGGCGGCCGCCTGCCCCTGGTGAACGGCATCTGGGCCGACGGCAGCATCGAGGCCGCGCGCATTGCGCGCATGGCGGCTGACGGCGGCGCCTCCGCGCTCCTGGTGTTTCCGCCGGCACCCTTCACGCTCGGGCAATCGCCGGCGATGGCGCTCGCGCATTTCAAGCGCATCGCCGACGCGACCGACCTGCCGCTCATCGTGTTCCAGTATCCGCTGGCGACCGGCCAGGGTTATCCGAAGGAGACACTGCTGCGGCTCTGCGAGGAGGTGCCGACCATCCGCGCGATCAAGGACTGGATCGGCAACCCGCAGCACCACGAGTGGCACGTGCGGACGCTGCAGAGCCTGCCGCGCCCGGTGAGCGTGCTGACGACGCACAGCGCATGGCTGCTGTCGTCGCTGGTGCTCGGCTGCGACGGTCTCTTGTCCGGCAGCGGCAGCGTGATCGCGGATCTGCAATCGGCGCTCTTCCAGGCGGTGCGGCGGAACGATCTTGCGGAAGCGCGGCGGCTCAACGATCGCATCGAGCCGCTCGCCCGCGTTTTCTACAGCGAGCCCTGGGTCGACATGCACAACCGCATGAAGGAGGCGCTGCTGCTGCTCGGCCGCCTGCCGCGCGCGGTGGTCCGGCCGCCGCTGGTCAAGCTCGAGAGCGCCGAGATCGCGCGCATCCGCCAGGCGCTGGTCGATGCCGGGCTGCTCGACCGGAAAACCGGCCGCCACGCGGCCTAGAGAGCGGCTACCGGAACGCCGGCATCACGTCCTTGGCGAACCAGCGGAGCTGCTCCTTGAATTCCTTGGGCGGGATGCCTTCGGCCCAGTGGATCATGAAATGCTCGAGGCCGGGATATTTGGCCTCGATCGATTTGATACCCTCGATCACCTGCTTGGGCGGCCCGCAGAACCACGCCTTTTGTTTTATGCCGTCTTTGAGGCTCGGCGTGCGCGCGGGGGCGCCGGGCGTGCCCCAGGTGCGCCCCTGCTCGTCGGCGTAGCGCACGAAGCCGAAGGGCGCGAACCATTTGTAGCGCTCGTCGTGCGCGGGCTCGACCCGGCGGATCGCCTCCTCCTGAGTGTCCGCGAGGTAGAGGCCGGCGCCCCAGATCACGTCCTCGCCGAGCTGCTTCGACCGTCCGTGCCGGTGGCAAGCATCGTGGTAGGCGCGCACGACGTCGTCGAGGATCTTCTCGCCGTTCAAGGTCACCATCGCCTTGAAGCCGTAGCGCGCCATCATGTCGATGGTCTTGCCGCTGGCGATCGGCATCCAGATCTCCACCGGCAGGTGCTTGGGCCGCGGGATGACCGTGATCTCCTTGAGCTTGTAGCCGCGGTAGTCGACCGGCGGCGGGCATTCGAAGTACTTGCCCTTGTGATGGAAGGCTTCCTCGTTGAAGCATTTCAGCAGGAGCTGCAGCTGCTCCTCGAAATACTCGCGGTTGGCCTCCGCGTCGATCAGCGGCGCGCCGAAGCTCTCCACTTCGCGCGTGTGGTAGCCGCGGCCCACGCCCATGATCACGCGGCCGTCGGTGACGATATCCGCCATGGCGTAGTCTTCCGCGAGCCGGATCGGGTGCCACATCGGCAGCACGTTGAAGGCGCAGCCGAACTTGAGCCGCTTGGTTTGCGTCGCGAGCCAGAGCCCGAGCTGGATCAGGTTCGGCAGGCACTCGTAGCCCTCGCGCTGAAAGTGATGCTCCGCCGTCCACAAGGCATAAAAACCGAGCTCGTCCATGGTTTGCGCGAGATCGCGCGCCGTCGCGAAAGCCTCGCTCAGGCGCGCGGTGGAATAGCGCCGCTCGTTGGCGGGCGTGCCGTCGAGCCCAACGTTGTCGAGCTCGATCTGGCCGACATAGAGCACATGGAATTTCTTGATCATGGGCCCTGCCCCCTAATAAGCGTTGGCGACGAACAGCTCCTCCGCCGGGAAGAGCGTAATCACCTTGCAGCCCTGGTCGGTCACCACGACCTCCTCCTCGATGCGGGCGGCGGAATAGCCGTCGCTCGCGGGGCAATAGGTCTCGAGCGCGAACACCATGCCCTCCTTGAGCTCGAGCGGATGGTCGAGCGAGACCAGGCGGCTGATGATCGGGCGCTCGTGGAGCGCCATGCCCAGGCCGTGGCCGAATTGCAGGCCGAAGGCCTCCATCTCGTCGATGAAGCCGAACTCGGTCGCCTTGGGCCAGAGCTTTGCCACTTTGTCGGTGGTGACGCCGGGCCGGATGGTCTCGATGGCGGCGTCGATCCACTGCCGCGCGCGCTTATAGGCGTCGCGCTGGGAATCGGTGGCGCGGCCGACGTTGAGCGTGCGGTAGTAGCAGGTGCGATAGCCCATATAGGCCTGGATGATGTCGAAGAAGGCCTGGTCGCCGGGCCTCAGCACGCGGTCGGTGAAATTGTGCGGATGCGGGCTGCAGCGCTCGCCGGAGACGGCGTT
>DATMMM010000092.1:0-4035 GCA_035569735.1 Allostellaceae bacterium
TAGGAGTCTGGGCCGTGTCTCAGTCCCAGTGTGGCTGATCATCCTCTCAGACCAGCTACGGATCATCGCCTTGGTAGGCCGTTACCCCACCAACTAGCTAATCCGACGCGGGCCCCTCCTCGAGCGATAAATCTTTCCCCCAGTTGCCCGGGGCGCATGCGGTATTAGCCGAAGTTTCCCTCGGTTATCCCGCACTCAAGGGCAGGTTCCCACGCGTTACTCACCCGTCCGCCACTCGCCTATTGCTAGGCGCGTTCGACTTGCATGTATTAGGCATGCCGCCAGCGTTCGTTCTGAGCCAGGATCAAACTCTCACGTTAGCCTGCATGCATGATCCAAGCCCGGCACCCTCGCGAGCACCAAACCAAACCACACACGCATGACCCCAGCACTACTCACGCCGCATCAGGTCCGGAATTGACATTCCTTCTACCTTGATGCGCACTCAGTAGTGCCAATAGCACCACCGCCTGCACATCCCTTCCCTACTTATCCACAATGTCAAGGAACGCCAGACCCTAGAGCCGACAACCGACCGAAAACCCTCGCCCGCGGCGACGGTCTTGAGCCGGATCGAATCTACGGAGGCCGCCCCAGAGGAGCGACCAAGGAGCTATATAGGGGTGGCTCGCTTCCGTGTCCAGGCTAAAGCCGCATTTCCTGCCCGAAAATCGACGCGGGCGATCCTGCGCCACCTCAGAGCAGGCCGAGTGACCGCAGCTCCTCCACCATCTTGGGCGGCAACTCCGCCGATCCCTTGGCTCGCTTCCAATCCGGCGGCGCGTCCTTCGACTCCAGATACCGCCAACCCTGGAACGGCCGCTTCGGCGCCAACACCGTCTCAACCAGCTGCATGTCGTATCGCACGACGCAGAGCGGCTGCCCCTCATCATCGACCGTCGAGGTGAACCCCTTGAGGCGCTGGCGCACCCGCACGTAGCCCTTGATCACCCAGTAGATCGAGCCGCCATCCAGCAGCTCCTCGGCGCGACGCGGCGTGTTGCGCGTGTAGAAGGCCGAGAAGCCCCGCTCCTTCCGGCGCAGCCGCTGCCAGCGGCGGAGATCCGCGACATCCTCGGTGCCGACCGAGAGCTTGATGAGATGCAGCGGCATCGGCTTCCTCGCGCCCTTTATCCCGCTGCTTTCGCGGCAAGAGCCCGCGCCACCTTGGAGGCGGGCTCGCGGCCCAATTCGGCAGAGATGAACCGCCCGGCCGCCGCGAGCTTCTGGAGATCGACGCCGGTCTGGATGCCGAGCCCGCTCAGTAGATAGAGCACGTCCTCACTCGCGACGTTGCCGGTGGCGCCCTTGGCGTAGGGACAGCCGCCGAGCCCCGCCACCGAGCTGTCGGCGACCGCGATCCCGACCTCCAGTGCCGCCATCAGGTTGGCGAGTGCCTGGCCATAGGTATCGTGCAGATGCACGGCGAGGTTTTCCCGCGGCACCGCCTCCATTACCGCCCTCAGCATGGCCTGCACCCGGCCGGGCGTCGCGGTACCGATGGTTTCGCCGAGCGACACTTCGTAACAACCGAGATCGAGGAGCCGCCGCGCGACGCTGGCCACGGCGGCGGGCGCGATCGGTCCCTCATAAGGGCAGTCGACCACGCAAGAGACATAGCCGCGCACCGCAATGCCGTCGCGCTTCGCCGCCGCCATCACCGGTGCGAAGCGCTCGAAGCTCTCGGCGATGGAGCAATTCGTGTTGCGCTGCGAAAAAGTCTCGGACGCCGCCGCGAAGATCGCGATTTCCTCGGCGCCCGCGGCGCGCGCCGTCTCGAACCCGCGCAGGTTCGGCACCAGCACGGGATAGCGCACGCCAGGCTTGCGCTTGAGGCCCGCCAGCACTTCGGCGCTATCCGCCATCTGCGGAACCCACTTCGGTGAGACGAACGCGCCCGCCTCGACCACGCTCAAACCGGCCTCGCCAAGCCGCTCGATGAGCGCGATCTTGGCCGCCGCCGGCAACGCCTTGGCCTCGTTCTGCAGGCCGTCGCGCGGGCCCACCTCGACCATGCGGACCTCAGCGGGAAGGCGCATCGGCGGCCTCCTTGCCGTCGGCCGAAAACGCGATCAGCGCCGCGCCCTCCTCCACGAGATCGCCGGGCGAGAAGTGCACGCCCTCGACGATCCCGTCCGCGGGCGCCACGATCGTATGCTCCATCTTCATGGCCTCGAGCACAAGCAGCGCCTCGCCACGTCTCACCCGCTGACCCGGGCGCGCCGTCACCTCGATGATCTTGCCCGGCATCGGCGCCGTGAGCCGCCCTCCTGTCGTGTCGAGCTCCGTCATCGGCTGGAGCGGATCGATGTAGCTCAGCCTGTGCTCGATGCCGTCGAGGAGAACCACAGTGGGTTCGCCCGGCTGCAGCAGCACCACGCGATGCACCGTCCCGTCCAAGGTCAAAGCCAGAGTGCCGTCTTCCTCCCAGCGCGCCACCGCCTCCCCGGCATGATCGCCGATCTCCAGGTGGTATCCCGCTCGGCGGTAGTGCACACGAACCGCGCGCTCGCCAATCGCGTCCTGCCAGCGCAGATCCTGATAGGTGTCGCCGTTGGGGCGCCAACCGTCGCGCCGGTGCCAAGGCGAATGCGGATCGCCCGAGGCCGCCGCGAATTCCCGCGATGCGCGGGCTTGCGCCAGCACACGGATCAGGCTCGCCGACGCGAGCGCCGCGGCAGGGGCCGGCACGGGAGCCGGGATCAGCTCGGCGCGATGCCGGTCGATGAAGCCTGTGTCGACCTCGCCTGCGCGATAGGCTGGATGTCGCGACAGGCGATAGAGGAACTCGCGATTGGTGACGAGACCACCGACCCGATAATCAGCGAGCGCCTGCGTGAGACGGCGCGTCGCCGTGTCCCGATCCTCGCCCCAGACGATAAGCTTCGCGATCAGCGGATCGTAATGCACGGAGACCGCATCGCCCGCGCGCACGCCGGTGTCGACGCGGATGCCGCTCTCCGATGGCGGCTTCAGCACCGTGAGGCGCCCGGTGCTCGGCAGGAAATCGCGCTGGGGATCCTCGGCATAGAGCCGCGCTTCGATGGCATGGCCATGGCGGGGAATCTGATCCTGCTCGAGGGGCAGCGGCTCGCCGGCGGCGACCCGCAGCTGCCACTCCACGAGATCGAGACCGGTAATCGCCTCGGTGACGGGATGCTCAACTTGAAGGCGCGTGTTCATTTCCATGAAATAGAAGGTGTCGCCCTCGGCGATGAACTCGATGGTACCCGCGCCGACATAGCCGACCGCGCGCGCCGCGGAGATTGCGACCTCGCCCATCCGGCGCCGCTGCGCGTCGCTCAGGCCCGGCGCGGGTGCCTCCTCGATCACCTTCTGATGACGGCGCTGGATCGAGCAGTCCCGCTCGAACAGGTGCACCAGCGTGCCGCCGCGGTCGCCGAACACCTGGACCTCGATGTGCCGCGGCCTGGTCAGGTATCGCTCGACGAGCACGCGGTCGTCGCCGAAGGCCGCCGTGGCCTCGCGCTTGGCGGCAGCGAGCGCGGCCGCGAAATCCGCGGGCTCCGTCACGATGCGCATGCCCTTCCCGCCACCGCCCGCCGAAGGCTTGATCAGTACGGGAAACCCGATCGCCTTGGCCTCCCTGAGGAGGCGCGCTTCGCTCTGATCCTCGCCGTGGTACCCGGGCACCACGGGCACGCCGGCTTTCTCCATGATCACTTTGGCCGCGGCCTTGTCGCCCATGGCCCGGATCGCCGCCGCGGGTGGGCCGATGAAGACCAGGCCCATCGAGGTGCAGGCCTCCGCGAACTCCGCATTCTCCGAGAGGAACCCGTAGCCGGGATGGATCGCCTGCGCACCCGCCGCGCGAGCAGCGTCGATCAGTCGCTCCGCCACCAGATAGCTCTCCCGCGCCGGTGCCGGCCCGATCGCCACCGCCTCGTCTGCCAGGGCGACGTGGAGCGCGCCGCGGTCGGCCTCGGAATAGACCGCCACCGTCCGCACGCCCATCCGGCGCGCCGTGCGCGCGATGCGGCACACGATCTCTCCGCGGTTCGCGATCAGGATCTT
>DATMMM010000093.1:0-9911 GCA_035569735.1 Allostellaceae bacterium
GCTCCACCTCTACAATGCGCTGGGGTTCGGGCGCGAGATCTATCGCTATCACTACCGCACGCGGCCGGGCGACGCCGTCATCCCCGCCCAAGCAGGCACTTCCGGAGCGAGTCCGCCAGCCCCGTCATGAGGTCGAAATAGAGATCGGGCCCGGGCTTGAGCGCGATCCCCTCGGGATCGAGACTGCCGGTGCGGAGGTTGAGACCGTCCGCCACGGCGTCGATCACGGCCTCGGGACTGTCGGGCTCGCCCAAGATGCAGCGGGCGCGAGAGAGCTGGATCTGGTGGCGCAGCGCCCCGAGGCGGAGCGGGCCGGGCGGCTGACCCGCGGCGCCCAAGATCGCGCCTGCCGCCGAGAGCCGGTAGCGCTGCTCAAGGTATTGATAGTCGTCGCGATAGACTAGGAAGCGCCAGTTGGCGACCGCCCCGAGCTTCTGCCGGAGCGTGTTGTCGAGCGCGTCGAGCCGCGCATGCAGCGTCGCGGCGTTACTTGTGTAGCGTGCGGCATGGGCGGGGTCGGCGGCGCCGAGCCGTGTCGCCGCCAGCGCCACGATGACGCGCGCGTTCTGCGGGTCGAGCCAGAGATGGCCGTCCGTCGCGGAGGTATCTCCGGTTCCGACGGGAACATCGTCCTCGAGCGCCCATACACCGCCGCTTCGGGTCGGGCGCAGCACCATGCCGGGACCCTCGGCTACCGAGACCACCTCGGTGGCGCCCGCGATCGCCGACAGCGGCCTCGCGAAGTTCCGCTCCATCATCGGCCCGATCCAGAACACGAGCCGTGCTTTCGCGAGGCGCTGGATGTCCGCGGCGGTCGGCGCGTAGTCGCGCGGCAAGGCCGTGCCGGGCACCACCAGGTCGGGCTTGCCGATACCCGCCATCACCCCCGCCACCAGCGAATGCAGCGGCTTGATGGTGACGGCGACCACGGGCGACGGGTCGCCCGCGGCGCGCGCGGCGGCGCCCATCAAGAGAGCCGCCGCCAGCGCCAGCGGCAGCAATGGCAAAATCCGCAGCATCCCGCCCCAAGCTTGCAGTGTGGTCCCCGAGGAAATACGTTAGCGCACCGCGTTATCGGGAGTCGATGAATCCATGAGCAGACGCGCCGCGGTCACCGAGAGGCCGTCGCAGGGCCGGTTCCGCACCGAGCGTCACGACCACGAGAGCTGCGTGGATAACGCGCTCGACCGCGCGGTGACCCTCTGCGCCGAGCGCGGCGCGCGGCTGACGGATCTCCGGCGCGACGTGCTGGCATTGGTCTGGGAGGGCCATGAGCCCGTCGGCGCCTATCACATCCTCGACGCGCTCAAGCGCCGGCATCCCGGCGCGGCGCCGCCCACGGTCTATCGCGCGCTCGAGTTCCTGAGCGAGCAGGGCCTGATCCACCGGATCGAGTCCTTGAACGCCTATGTCGGCTGCGACCGGCCCGACCAGCGGCACGTGAGCCAGTTCCTGATCTGCGAGCGCTGCAACGCCACCGCGGAGCTCGACGACCCCGCGATCACCGCCGCCGTCGCGCGCCGCGCCGGCGATCTCGGCTTCGCCGTCGAGCGCCAGACCATCGAGGTCCGCGGCCTCTGCCCGCGCTGCCGCGGGGCGTCCTCCACCTAGAGCAGCGTCGTCCGGATCGCGATCCCCGCCTTGAGGGCGCGCGTCACCGGCGTCTTTTCCGCGATCTCCGCGCACCGCGCCCGCTGCTCCGCGTCGAGCGGGCCATCGAGCTTGAGCGAGCGCTCGATGTGAGGCGTCCGCGCCGCGCCCTCGCCTTCCCAATGGAAGACGAGATGCACGTGGACGGCCTCAAGCGGCCAGCTCTTGCGCTCGGCATACATCCGGAGCGTGATCGCCGTGCAGGCACCGAGCCCCGAGAGCACCAATCCGAAAGGCGACGGCCCGGCATCGGCGCCGCCCTCATGCGCGGTCTCGTCGGCGGTGAGTGTGTGCGCGCCCGTATGGATCGATACGGCGTAGCGGGTCCGGCCGATCTCCGCATCGGCGGTCGCGACCGGTTTCGGCGTGGGTTCGGCCATGCAGTCTCCTCTCAGCTCGCGGCGGAGAAACTCAACGCGCGCCGCATCAGCTCGACGGCGCGCTGGCTCGTGGGGAGCGCCCGCCCCTCGACCTCCTCCGGCGTGAACCAGCCGATGCCGGAATGGCTCTCGGGCTCGCGCACCTCACCCTCGCCCGCGCGCCAATCCAGCACCACGCATATGAGCGCGTAGTGGAAGCGCACGCGGTCGTCAGCGTCGTCCCGGCCGATGTAGTCGTAGGCGGTGAGCACGCCGAGGGCAGCAGCCTCGACGCCGGTCTCTTCCAGGAGCTCGCGCTCGGCGCAGCCTGTGATGGTCTCGCCCAGCTCCAGAGTGCCGCCGGGAAAGCCCCACTTACCCTCATCGACGCGCTGGGCCCGCTGGAGCAGCAGGCATCGCGGCCCGCGCCGCACCGCGGCGAGGACCCCGACCCAGGGACGCTCGGGATAGGCGCGGCTCAGGCTCACACGTCGGTGGCCGCGGCCTGTCCCTCGAGTACCTTGTAGATCTCGCCGCCTTCCTTGCGGAAGGCCTCGGAGCGCTCGTCCATGCCCTTCTGGGCATACTCCTTGAGCTCGTGGGAGATCTGCATCGAGCAGAACTTGGGCCCGCACATCGAGCAGAAATGCGCGAGCTTGGCACCCTCCGCCGGCAGGGTCTGGTCGTGGAACTTCTCGGCCGTCTCGGGATCGAGTGACAGGTTGAACTGGTCGCGCCAGCGGAACTCGAAGCGGGCGCGGGAGAGCGCATTGTCTCGATCCTGCGCGCCCGGATGGCCCTTCGCGAGGTCGGCTGAGTGCGCCGCGATCTTGTAGGTGATGACGCCGGTCTTGACGTCGTCGCGGTCGGGCAGGCCCAGATGCTCCTTGGGTGTGACATAGCAGAGCATCGCGGTGCCGAACCAGCCGATCATGGCGGCGCCGATCGCGCTGGTGATGTGGTCGTAGCCCGGCGCGATGTCGGTCGCCAACGGCCCCAGCGTATAGAACGGCGCCTCGTGGCAGTGCTCGAGCTGCAGGTCCATGTTCTCCTTGACCTTGTGCATGGGCACGTGGCCGGGGCCCTCGATCATCACCTGGACGTCGTGCTTCCAGGCGATCTTGGTGAGCTCGCCCAGCGTCTTGAGCTCGGCAAATTGCGCCTCGTCGTTGGCGTCCGCGATCGAGCCCGGGCGCAAGCCGTCGCCCAGCGAGAAGCTCACGTCATAGGCCTTCATGATCTCGCAGATTTCCTCGAAGCGCGTATAGAGGAAGCTCTCCTGGTGATGCGCCAGGCACCACTTCGCCATGATCGAGCCGCCGCGCGAGACGATGCCGGTGACGCGATTGGCCGTGAGCGGGATGAACGGCAGCCGCACGCCCGCGTGGATGGTGAAGTAGTCGACGCCCTGCTCCGCCTGCTCGATCAGCGTGTCGCGGAAGATCTCGAAGGTGAGATCCTCGGCCTTGCCGCCGACCTTCTCGAGCGCCTGGTAGATCGGCACGGTGCCGATCGGGATCGGCGCGTTGCGGATGATCCATTCGCGGATGGTGTGGATGTTCTTGCCGGTGGAGAGGTCCATCACGGTGTCGGCGCCCCAACGGATCGCCCACACCATCTTCTCGACCTCCTCCGCCATCGACGAGGTCACGATGGAGTTGCCGATGTTGGCGTTGACCTTCACCAGGAAATTCCGGCCGATGATCATCGGCTCGGATTCCGGATGGTTGATATTGGCGGGAATGATGGCGCGGCCGCGCGCGACCTCGTCTCGCACGAACTCCGGCGTAACGTAATCGGGAATCGCGGCGCCGAAGGATTGCCCGTTCCGCGCCGGCTTGTCCGTGAGCTGCTTGCGGCCACGGTTCTCGCGGATCGCGATGTACTCCATCTCCCGAGTGACGATGCCCGCGCGCGCATAGGCGAGCTGCGTCACCGCATGGCCGGGTTTGCCCTTGAGCGGACGGCGATGGCCGAGGTCGAAGCTTGGCACCACGCTCGCCTCGCCCGGGCGCAATCCGTTGTCCTCGGGGCGGATCGCACGGCCCGTGGTCTCCTCGACATCGCCGCGGGCGCGGACCCATGCCTCGCGCATCGGCTGCAAGCCCGCGCGGATGTCGATGGTGACGGCGGGATCGGTATAGGGCCCCGATGTGTCATAGACCCTGACCGGCGGCTCTTTCGCCGAGGGCGAGACCTCGATCTCGCGCAGGGGCACGCGCAGATCGGGATGGCGCTCACCGGACACATGGATTTTGCGCGAAGCGGGCAGCGGGCCCGTCGAGACACTGAACGACTGCTTGAGGGTACCTTCGGGCATGGACGATCTCCTTCCGTCGATCGAGATGACAGGGAGATCCGGGGCTTTGGGGTCTGGTGTCGGCCGCATTGCGGCCGACGGCTTCCTGTCCCTACGCCGGTACGATCCGGATCAGGTTCTAAGGGTTCCCGCGCTGCCTGGCGCTCTTAGGGCGTGCGGCCAGCGGTGTCTCAGCCCCTCGCCGGGGCTCCCCTTGGAATGCCGCAAGTATCGAGACGAAGGCCGGCTCGCGTCAAGGGTGCAAGGTTGGGTCGAGGCTGCCGCGATCCGGCTGCCGGCACTAAGGCTCCGTCGGACCGTGCCGCAATACATCGAGCTTGAGCGGCAGCACCGCGCCGAGCCAGAGCGCATGGTGCGCATGGTCCTCATATTCGTCGTCGGTCAGGGGGTGCACGAGCACCACCAGGCTGCCCCGGTTCAGCATGAGCCAGGGCACCAGGCGCGGGAACTCCTCGACCCCGAAGGCGATCTGGTACATGGCCTGGGGATGCGGGCCCACGGGCATGTCTCTCCAGCGCCCGAGCACGACCTTGAAGCGGGCGTCCGCCGCCTCGCGCAAGGCCGCCGCCTCGGCGCGGTGCGCCTCGTCGTAATAGACGTGGGCGTGATAGCCGGTGATCCCGCCGGTCGGGCCGGTGACCGTCGATTCCATGCCGGCATCATAGACCCGGGCGATCGATGCCGGCCACGCCCTCGCGAGTCAGGCCAGACCCGCGCCTACCGCAGCGCGCATCTGGCGGTGGCGCGGTGGTCCCTCAGCCCGCTCTCTGCTTCAGGGTCGCCTGTGCCGCGGGACGGTCCAGACAGCGCTGCAGCCACGCCTTCACATTGGGCGTCCCACCCAGGTCCATCTGGGTTGCGCGCGACATCACGCTCGCGAGATTGAGGTCTGCGACCGTGAACTGATTGCCGATGAGGTATGGCTGCCCTTTCAAGTGATCGTCCAGTACCTTCATGGGTCCGGCAAGCTTCTGCAGCGCCTCCGCGGCCTGCTTGGGATCGCGTTTCTCCGGCGGCAGCATGAGCGCATGCGACTGCCAGAGTCCGAAGGGTCCCTCGACGGTGGTGGCGGTCCAGAGCGCCCACTGCCATGCCTTCGCCTCATCCTGGAGCGACTTCGGGTAGAGGCCTTTCTCGCCATGCTTCTTGGCGAGATAGAGATTGATCGCCAGCGACTCCCAGAGCTTGAACCCATCGTCGTCGATCGCGGGCACGGCGGCATTGGGGTTGATGGCCTTGAATGCGGGCGCCCGGCAGCTGGTCTCCTTGTCGGAGAAATCCGTCTGCACGTGCTCGTACTTAAGGCCGAGCTCGCCGGCAGCCCACATGTTGCGAAACGCGCGTGAGCGCGCGATACCATAAATCGTCAAGCTCATAGGACCGCCCCTCCCGTTGCGTGAAACTCGCCGTTTCCGTAGCGCGCCTTTTGTACCGCTGATTGGCCCGCTTGGGGAGTCGACCGCGTCGGACCGCATGGCTGCGATGCGCCGCCGGATCACCGCCAGAGGGTCGACGAGCACGGCCGGCGCTGGTCAAATGGCTGCAGCTTTCCCGGCCCGAGGAGTTCCGATGTCGGACCTGACCCATCTCACCGCAGTCGACGCCGCAAAGCGCATCGAGAGCGGAAGCCTGACCGCCGAGGCGCTGGCGCGCGCTTATCTCGACCGCATCGCCGAGCGCGAGGCGACCGTCGGCGCCTGGCAATATCTCGACCCCAAGCAGGCGATCGCGGCGGCGCAGGCGCTCGACCGCGGCCCGCGGCGCGGCCCCCTCCACGGCATCCCCATCGGCGTCAAAGACATCATGGACACCGGCGACATGCCGACCGGCTACGGCTCGAAGGCCTATGAGGGGTTCCGGCCCGGATCCGACGCAGCCTGCGTGGCTCTCGCGCGCGCCGCCGGCGGGCTCGTCCTCGGCAAGACCGTCACCACCGAATTCGCTGCCGGGGCGCCCGGCAAGACCCGCAACCCCCACAATGTCGCCCATACGCCCGGCGGCTCCTCCAGCGGCTCGGCGGCGGGCGTCGCCGATCGGATGATCCCCCTGGGATTTGGCACGCAGACCGCCGGCTCGATCATCCGGCCGGCGTCCTTCTGCGGTGTCGTCGGCTACAAGCCGAGCTTCGGCACCATCGCGCTCGCCGGCACCAAGGCGCTGGCCGAGAGCTTCGATACCATCGGCGGCTTTGGGACCAGCGTGGCCGATGTCGCGCTCTTCGTGGCGACACTCGCCGATCGCCCGAGCCTGATGCCCGGGGAACCGCACCCGAAGCCCCGCATTGGCTTCTTCCGGACGGCGCAGTGGGCGAAAGCCGAACCCGCCTGCCAGCGCACTCTCGAGACAACCGCCCAAACCCTCTCGCGGGCGGGCGCCCTGGTGAGCGATCGGGCGGCGTTTGCGCCCTTGGACGGCATCGTCGATGTCCACCTCACGCACATGAACTACGAGATGGCGCGCAATCTCGCCTGGGAGCGCACCCGGCACTGGGACCTCCTGGCGCCGCGCAGCACCGAGACGCTGACGACCGCGATCCGGATCACGGCGGAGGAGTACGACAGCGCGCGGCGGTCGACCTTCGAGGCGCGCACGCGGGTGGCCGAGCTCTTCGACGACTTCGACGCGCTCCTGGTGCCGGCGGCGCCGGGCGAGGCGCCGGCGCGCCTCGACATGACCGGCGATCCCCTGTTCAACCGCACTTGGACCCTGCTGCATTTGCCCTGCGTCACGGTCCCCGCCGGCCGGGGCGACTCGGGGCTCCCGATCGGTGTGCAGCTGGTGGGGCGCCTCGGGGACGACGCTCGCCTGCTGGCGGTGGCGCGCTTTGCCGAGCAGGCGCTCGGACCGCTCGCTTGAGTCTGGCCGAGCGGAGGGAACGGCGCGGCGTCGCGCCGGCGAGCCTCCTGCTGCTCGCGGCGTTGGCGCTGTTTTGGGGCCTCGCATGGCCCGCCATGAAAATCGTGCTGGACGAGATGCCGGTGCTCGGGTTCCGGGCGATCTCTTGCGTTGCCGGCACGGTCGCCTTGCTGCTGGCCCGGCTCTCGGGCGAGCCGATTCGCCTGCCGCTCGGGGCGTTGCCGTCGGTCATTGTCGTCGCGGTTCTCAACGTGACGCTCTGGCAAGTCTGCATGGCCTTCGCGCTCACCCTGATGCCGGCAGGCCGGGCCAGCATCATCGCCTACACGATGCCGGCATTCGCCACGCTCTTCGGCTGGCTCATCCTCCACGAGCGCCTGACGCCGGCGCGGCTCTGCGGCCTAGCGCTCAGCATGGCGGGCATCGGCGTGCTCGTGGCACCCGAGCTCGGCCGCTTCCTGGCCCAGCCGCTCGGCGTGCTGCTGATGGTGGTGGCGGCGGCGAGTTGGGCCGGCGGCACGGTCGGCATGAAGTACTTTCGCTGGCCATTCTCGATCATGCAGAACACCGGTTGGCAATTTGCCATCGGCGGCATCCCGATCGTGCTCTCGGCGTTCGCCACGGGCTCCGATCCGCACGTCGGTGCGCTCAGCGTCAGGGCGTGGGCGGCGCTGCTCTATGTGGTAACGTTTCCGACCCTGTTCTGCCAATGGGCCTGGTTCAAGGCCGTGGATCTGCTGCCGGGCAGCATCTCCTCCATGGGCTCGCTCGCCATCCCCGTGGTGGGCACGCTCTCCGCCGCGGCACTCTTGGGCGAGCCGCTCGACGCCTTCGAGCTGGTGGCACTCGGCCTAGTGGTGATAGGCCTTGCCCTGGTCGCGCTGCGTCCGGGCGAATCCTAGGCCAGTTGCGGGCTCGCAGAGCTTCGGGCAGCCTCCGCCTCATGCGACGCGCCGCGGTTCCGGCTTTTGCGCTTGCGATTCTGGCAGCGGCTTGCGGCCAAGGCAGCCTGTCGCCAATCGACACCGACCCGAAACCGCCGTCCGCGGCGGTCCACGAGGATTTCAGCCGGATCGGCGTCTGCTACAACCGCGCGACCAGCACACCGCGCGAGATCGTCGATGTCGCCCGCCGTAATTGCGGGGCCGGCACGCGGCCCTGGCTCATCGAGCAGGACACGCACCTGACGTGTCCGCTGCTGATACCGACTCGAGCGACTTTTGCCTGCCTCAAGCCCGGAATGACGCCGCCTTCCCATTAGCTAGCCCCGCTGGGCCGCAGGCGTCAGGGCCGGACGGCAGCCGACGGTCCCGCAAAAGCAAACCCCCGGGACCTGGGTCTCGGGGGTTGCGGATCTCAGATCGTCTCAGCTCGGATTGGCCGGCGCCGGCTTCTTGCTGGTGGTGCGCTTCTTCGTGGAACTCGTCTTGCTCGCCACATGCCGCTTCGAGCTGGTCTTCTTGCTGGCGGACTTCCGGTGTGTCGTCCTCTTGGTCGTTTTCGGCGCACCCGTGTTCGTAGGGTCAGGCGCGGTCTGGGTTTGACCGGTCGTGGTCTGAGCCACGACGGTTTCGGGCAGCGTCGAGGTGGCGGCAAACGACAGCAGCGCCAGGGCTGCGATCAACAGCTTCATGAATGGCTCCTAGGGATGGCTGGCATTATCGTTGAGGAAGGGCCGACGTGACTCGCGGTCCGCTGCGGTTGTGCGCGCTCGAACCGCGAGGCGCCGGCGCGATCTTAGTCACGCGATTACGCGAATGCGAGACAAATTCGAGCGCCAGAGGCGTTTTGGCACACCCCGCGCGACAATCACACCCGACACCATCCGCCATATTTTCAAGCCGCCATGATCCGCGAGGCCGACACTTGCCACTGCTTGGGCGAGGCCGCATCTGCCGCCGCGCGTAAGTCACCCCCAGAGTGCGCAAACCGCCCCGGTCGATACCCGTTTTGCTGGCTCAGGCGCCAATGCCGTTAAAATCACCTAAGAAAAGCGGACGAGCCGCCATCTCGCCCTCTGGGATTAACGCTCTATTAGTTAGCACCCCCTGAGAATGCGCCGTCGTCCATGAAGCCTCAGGAGTGCAAAGTCATGACATTCATTCGCAAGCTGCTCCGCGACGAAGCGGGGCCGACCGCGATCGAGTACGGCCTGATCGCCGCCCTCATCGCCGTCGTGACGATCGCTGGTCTGACCACGCTCGGCACGACCTTGAACTCTCGTTACAACGCGATCGCCACGAAGGTCGGCGCCTAAGCCGTCCACCCCCGGCCGGCCATGCGGCCGGCCGGTACCGTCCGCGACGGAAGGGACGGCTCCTCGAGAGCCGTCCCTTTCCTCCTGCGGCAGGTCACATCGGAGAAGCCGATCAAATGACCGCTCCCGCTTCAGAAGTCGTCGCGCTCGCCATGCTGGTTGCTGCCCTTCTGGGCGCAGCCGTCTCCGATATCCGGCGATACCTCATTCCCAATCGCTATCCGGCGGCGATCGTTCTCGCCTTTTTCATTTATGCGATGAGCCAGCCGCTCGACCAGACACTTTGGGGCCTGGCGGCCGGCGCCGCGGCATTTGTGGTGTGCGCCATCCTGTTTGCCGCCGGCATCATCGGCGGCGGCGATGCCAAATTGCTTGCAGCCACCATGCTCTGGGCCGGCCTTTCGCTCGCGCCGTTGTTTCTGATGTGCACCGTGCTGGCCGGCGGGTTGCTCGCGCTTGCGTGGCTCAC